>CALHQU010000018.1 GCA_938038145.1 uncultured Candidatus Saccharibacteria bacterium | reverse complement strand
TCTTCATCTTCTGGGCTTATCGTGGTTGTATTTTTATAATAAATTCCACTTTGGTAGTCGCCTAAAAACTCAGGGTCAGGGTATGTTGCTTTTTTGGCTTTTTCCTCAATGAGTGAAGTGAAATTCTCTATGTCTGGGTTGTTTGTAATACTGCCAGTGAATTCAGACAACGCTTCAATATTATTAATAGTTTTTTCTATAATATCTGGGTCTATACCTTGGTCTATTAATCCCTCTTTGATTTCGGGGGTATTCGAGTAGTTTTTTAGGGTGGTAAGGCAACCATAGTCGTAATCATTCTTAGATGGCTCCAGAATTCCACCGTCCTCTAATCTTTTGATGTATCTAATGCAGTGTTTAATCGCTCGTTCTCTTAAAGATTCTTCATTTTGATGGAGTTGATATATGATGTTATTTTTAGTTTGCTCTTCTAGTAGAGTGTCGAAACGTAGGAGCTCACAATAAGTAGCGTTCTTTGTAGCGTGATTGCACATAATGTCGAATTTAGTAATTGAGTGCTCCTTGCCTATCATAAATTTCTCAGCTTTTTTATAGAAGTTTTCACTTAAGAATTCAGCAATCATTTCCCTATTGCTATCAAGCCAGCTGTTTGCGGCCTTAATATTCTCAATGTCTTCTTTAGATAGCTCTTCGTGCTCTTCTGTCGTATCTTTATAGAAAGTATCTACCCATTTTCTAATGACAGGATTACTAATAGACCAGTAATAATCTGAGTAGTCATCTAGGCGTACTACAGTAAGGGTCATCCTCACGATGTCAGCAACAGTAGCCTCGCCATTTTCGTAGGTCTCTTCTATGGTAGATAAGGCAGAGCTTGCGCTTAATCCATTTCGAGGATCTATAGCGCTGAGTTCGGGGTGCACGCGAAAGGACGCCATACGTCGAGCTTCTTCGTCGGATGGATCTACATAAGCAGAGATGCCTTTTGCATCTTCCAAAGCAGCCTCAATTTCAGGCGGCAACTGAAGTTCGGGGTGGTTGCGCGCATCTTCGAGCGATGTCTTTAACTCCTCAAAAGGATTGTTATAATTATTTAAGTTAGGTCTTCCAGTTTCCATAATATCCATATTATACTACGATATTACACTAAAGTCAATAGGGGCTACTTATTGACGGTCAAGTGCTCTTTCATAATTCCCGACAGCTTCTTCGCATATTTATCGGTTATTTCATGCCGCTGAGTTGCCATTGACGTATGAGTGATATTGTTATGATCTTTTGCTAGTTTCTTTAGATTTCTCTCGACAATCAGTGGATCAAGTTTTCCAGACAAAATAGCAATCGGAAGAGTGAGCTTAGTGATGTCATTCATTGTCGTCTGATTGATAATCGCGGTGTTCAGGGCGATTAAAAACGACTCGGCAGTAACTTCATCAGCCTTAAATCCAGCGTCAGGCCAAATATTGTGCCGATCAGCGAATTGCAAAAAACGTTTCGAGCTGCGCGGATGGCTATTGAAAAACTCATAAAGCGCACGTAAAATCTTCTCTGGATGATGAATTCTTTCGTCGACCCTCGGATAATATATCGGCGGGCTGCACAAAATCAGCGACTTGCTTAACTTCGGATATTGCTTGGCGAGCTCTACCGCGGCCAGCGAGCCCATAGAATGACCGATGATAATATCGACGCTATTTATGAATTCCCTACGCAAAGTAGCGACAATACTTGCGGCTTGGTCGTGAACATTGTAGGTTTTCCAATCAGGCTTGGGCGAATTGCCAAATCCCAGCATATCAATTGCTATAACTCGCGTATCCTTCGGCAAATACGGCTCCAGCGGCGTCCACGTTTTCCAGGATGTGCCTAGTCCATGAATAAGTAAAATTGTCGCTTTCGGTTTTTCTGGACGAGAAAAATAATGCACGTTCAATGCATATGGAATCCGTAACCAGCGATGGATAATCTTGTCCAACATATTTTTAGTATACTATGAAAATACTCCGCCTGCATGTGAAACGGAGTATTTTGTGATAGCCTTTTCTGTACTAACGCTTAGAGAATTGTTCGCGCTTACGAGCAGAACGAAGACCGTACTTCTTGCGCTCTTTCTCGCGTGGGTCACGTTTCAATAGCTCAGCCTTCTTCAGAACTGGACGTAGATCAGCGTGAGCAGCTGTCAAAGCCTTTGCGATGCCAAGCTTGATGGCGTCAACTTGACCAGCCAGACCGCCACCCTTAACTAAGATAGTAACGTCGAACTCTTTTTGCTTGCTGACGATAGCAAGTGGGTCAGTTACTTCTGCTAGAAGAGTTTTGTTGCCGTCCAGGTACTCAGCAGCAGGCTTGCCATTGATTGTAATGGTACCTTTGCCAGGAAGTAGGCGAACGCTTGCTGAAGCGCTTTTGCGTCGACCTAAGCCGTAGAAATAAGTATCAGCAGCCATATTACTTTACCTCAACTTTCTCTGGTGTTTGTGCTGTGTGAGCGTGGTCGCTGCCAGCAAAAATGCGTAGGCGCTTTAGGCGCTCTGCCTGCAATTTGTTCTTTGGCAACATACCTTTAACAGCTTCTTCAATAATTCGCTCTGGGTGGCGTTCGCGCATTTCTTTGAATTGCGTTTCCTTAATTCCACCTGGGAAACCACTGTGGCGATAGTAATACTTATCAGTTTCCTTGTATCCAGTAACAACTGTCTGCGCAGCATTGATAACAACTACGTAGTCGCCACCATCAATGTGAGGAGTGTAAGTTGGCTTGTATTTACCAGTCAAGTGTTTGGCAATTTCTGTAGCTAAACGTCCAAGTGGTAATTCGCTAGCGTCAAACAATACCCAACGGCGAGAAACTTCAGATGGTTTTTGTGAATAAGTCTTCATCTTATTTTCCTTCCTTTGGCATTGGTTTAATATCGTCAACAAACTCGATGATCGCCATTTGAGCGCCGTCGCCGACTCGCAAACGTGTTCGTTCAACGCGAACGTGTCCGCTGGTTCGACCACTTAGCTGTGGTGCGATTTCATCAACTAGTTTGTAAGCAGCGGCGCGTGTGCTTAATGCTGCAATCACCTGACGTCGGCTTGCTAGGTCGCCCTTTTTAGCCTTGGTGATGATTTTTTCAATGTGACGCTTTAGTTCCTTAGCCTTTGGCAAGGTGGTCTCGATCTTTCCGTACTCAACCAAGCTGGTAGCCAGACCTTTGAGTAGGGCTCGTCGCTGATCACGCTCGCGGCCGAACTTGCGCCCTTGATATCCGTGTCTATGCATAGTTAAAACTCCAACTCCGCCATCTTGTCACGTACTTCGTCTAGTGCCTTTGAACCGAAGCCTTTCAATTCTCGCAAATCTTGCTCAGTCAAAGTTACCAAATCGCGAATAGTGCGGATTTCATTGTTAATTAGCGCGTTCGTCGTGCGGGCGCTTAAGTTTAATTCTTCGATTGGCATTGCTAACTCCGACTCTTCGTCTTCCTTAGCTGCGCCAAGTGCTGGTGCGCCAGTTACCATCGTGTTGCCAGCCAAAGCTGTGTATTGATTGACAAGAATCGCTGCTGCTTCTTCAAACGCTTCACGAGGTGTGATTGTGCCGTTAGTTTCAACAGTGATTGCCAATTTGTCCAAGTTTGTCTCCTGTCCAACACGAGTTGAGTCGACTTTGTAGCGAACGCGTAGAACTGGTGAGTACATTGCGTCGATAGCAATCATATCGCTGTGCAAACGCTTTTCGCTTGACTCTTCAATTGTCTGGTAACCGCAACCTGCCTCAACTACCAAATCCATAACCAAATGCTTGTTTGGGTCGTCGATTGTAGCAATTACTTGCTCTGGGTTAACAACTTCAACGTCAGCATTAGTTTTAATGTCAGCGGCAGTTACTTCGCCAGCGCCAGATTTCTCAATGCGTAGCTCAACTGGATCGTCGGTGAATACGCGTAGGTGAACGTTTTTCAAGTTCAACATAATGTCGACAACATCTTCTTTGATGCCCTCAACAGTAGTAAACTCGTGAGTTGCACCTTCAATCCTGAAAGCTACAACCGCGCCACCACGAACGCTTGACAATAGAACGCGTCGCAATGAGTTACCAAGAGTATTACCGTAGCCTGGGTGAAGTGGCTCGATTAGAAAAGTAGCACTGGTTGCTGAAATATCATCAACGCTCGCGAGTGCTGGATTGTAAATTGCTTTTGCCATAATTCTTCCCTAACCCTTCTTTTATCGTGAGTAATACTCAACAATTAATTGCTCGTTGATGTCAGCTTCTGCTTCCTCGCGCTTTGGCAAACCAGTTACTTCAATCTTCAGCTTCTTGCTATCAGCTTTTAGCCAGCTTAGTGGACCTTGGACTGAATTGTTGATTACATCGTCAATTCGCGTAAAGTACTCTGACTTGGTACTCTTTGGACGAACCGTGATGACATCGCCAGCTTTAACACGAATCGATGGAATATCGACGCGTCGGCCGTTCAATTCAAAATGTCCGTGGCTAACTAGTTGACGAGCTGCGCGACGTGATACGGCAAATCCAGAACGATAAACAACGTTATCCAAACGGCGCTCTAATAGCTTCAACAAGTTCTCTCCCGCCAAACCTTCTTGGGCGCGTGTTGCTTCTTTCATTAAGCGAGCAAACTGCTTCTCAACTAGACCGTACAGGCGACGAACCTTCTGCTTTTCACGAAGCTGTGTAGCGTATAGACTTGGCTTATTCTGACGACCATGTGCGTGCTGACCTGGAATACCAGATTTTTTCGCCAAAATTTTATGTGCTTTTGGATGAAGCGCATAACCTTCGCGGCGGCTTTGCTTGACAATTGGTGAATTATCTCGTGCCATAATTATGCCCTCCGTGCCTTTCGTGGACGAACACCGCCGTGAGGCACGCCAGTTACGTCCTTAATGCTTTCTACTGAGATGTCGAAGGCGCTGACCGCACGAATAGCGGCATCACGTCCCAAACCGACACCTTTCACGAAAACGTCAACAGATTTCAAGCCGTATTGAGTTTTCGCAGCTTCAGCAGCTTTTTCAGCAGCAACCTGTGAAGCATAGGCTGTACCTTTTTTGCTTCCACGGAAACCACATGCACCAGCTGATGAAGCGGTTAGCACGTTACCCTTCTTGTCGGAAAAAGTAACGATAGTATTGTTAAATGTTGCCTGAATGTGCAGCTGACCAGCTGGGACTGATCGGCGCTGCTTCTTCTTGGTAGATTTTGCGTCTGCCATTTCTTAGTCCTTTCTTTAGGTCTTACTTGCTGCTTTTGGTTGTGTACCGCCCACGGCGATGGCGCGACCCTTGCGAGTTCGTGCATTCGTACGAGTCCGCTGTCCGCGTGTTGGCAGTCCTGCTTTGTGGCGAAGACCGCGATAGGCGTTGATATCCTTCAAGCGCTTAATATTATTTGCCACCAAGCGCTGGAGATCACCTTCAACGGTGTATTCGCTGTCAATAATTTCGCGAATCTTGTTTTCTTCAGCCTCGGTGAGATCTTTCACCCGAGTGGTCGGCTCAATTTTAGCCGCCGCAAGGATGCTCGAAGCGTGCTTTGGCCCAATACCGTAAATATAGGTGAGCGCAATTTGCACCTGCTTCTCTGTTGGGATAACTACCCCAGCAATTCGAGCCATGCTTAACCCTGCCTTTGCTTATTCTTAGGTTCTTTCTTGTTGATGATACATAGTCGGCCTTTGCGGCGAACCACCTGATCATCGGGCTTGATTTTTTTCACACTTGCACGAACTTTCATAAAGTGCTTAAATCTCCCTTCCCGAGTAAACCCGAGATTATCGTTGATATTTAACTACCGACCCTGAGGTCGATCGTCACGTAGGCGGAAGCTGATTCGTCCCTTTGTAAGATCGTAAGGGGTCATCTCAACCTCAACCTTATCACCAGGCACCAGACGAATATAATGCTTACGCATTCGTCCTGAAATGTGCGCGATGATACTATGACCATTCTCCAGTTCCACCTTAAATTGAGTATTAGGCAGTGCTTCCACTACCTTTCCTACCATTTTGATGACTTCCTTTTGACTCGCCATAAGTTACAGTTGTCAATTATACAGTACTAAACACAGTTTGACAAGAGGTTTCACTGTAAATTTACGTGCTATAATTGAGTCATCAAATTTAACATAAGGATTTTTATGGCAAGCAAGAAAAAACCAGCGAACTTTAAGGTTACAAAATCGAAGAATGAGATAATGACCGCAGCGCTAATCGGTCTGGCGACGGCTTTGATAGTGATAGTTATTGGCGTAATTTTATTACATGCCAACCAAACTTCCGACAAGACATCTCAAACAGCGGAAAAGGTTGATAATGGATCTGTAAGCCTAGGATCTCTAGGCTTCCGTATTGAAGGAGGCAAAGCGGTTACTCGCAACGATTCAGCCACACAAGAGCTTCGCGATTTTCTGAAGGCAGACGTGAAGAAGTCGGGCTGTAAGGATAACAACGGCGTAACTGCGGTAATTGCCCATTCCCAAGATGAGAAACAGTTGTTGCTGGGTTATGGTTGCGGCAATTCTGTGGCGCGAATGTTTGCAGTTAAGCAAGACGGCGGATGGAAAGCGATTTCCCCAACCAATCAATTTAACCTGTTTGAAATTCCGAGCTGCAAGATGGTTGATGAAAATAACATTAGCAATGAAATTGCGCCAGTCTGCCAAAATGAGAAAAGAGTTGGCGACAATTTATCTTACGATTACAAAATACGATAATCCATTTACAAAAAGAATTCCCCGCTTTTCGGCGGGGATTTTTAATGTCAATTATTTTTTCTTAAACAAACGACGCTTCTTGCTCTTCTTTTTGTCACTATCAAGCAACTCGTCTGGATCAAAGTCGTCATACGTAACCATCAGCGCACGAGAGTTGACTTGTCGCAGAGTTTCAAGGGCAACTGATACGACAATCAAGATTCCAGTACCGCCGATTGACAAACGCAAACCTTGCAAGCCTGTTAAATTGTACGTGAGATATTCCGCGACGAATGGCAAAATAGCCACGATCCCCAGGACGATTGAGCCGAACAAAATCAAGCGATTTACAGTTTTCATAAGGTATTTTTCAGTCTGAGCGCCTGGACGCACGCCTTCAATAAATCCGCCTTGCTTCTGCAGATTTTCGGCAATTTCGTTAGCGTTAAAGACGATTCCAGTGTAGAAATATGTAAAGGCGATAACCAAGATGAAGTATAGAGTTGGGTAGATAAATGCTTCTGCGGTACTGCCGGTGAATGAGCCCGCGTTTGGAGCTTGGAACCAAGTGATCAATTTGTTGGCGGTCGGTAGAAGGTCGGCATTACCAGACGCTTTCATAACTTGACCAACAAATTGCGGCAAGCTCAGAAACGCAACCGCAAAGATGACCGGAATAACTCCCGCAGCAATCAACTTAACCGGCAAAATGCTTTTTACATCACCATAATTACTGTTTCCGTGAACGCGCTTTGCGTAGTTAATTGTAATGACGCGTTGAGCTTCGTTGATTTTAACCAGGAAGTAAAGGACGATGAGTCCGGCGATTGACATGATTAATATTGTCCAGAACATAACTGGGTTTACAGGGAGAGTGAACCAGTTGAAGACGTTTAAGCTGCCAGATGAAGTGTTGAACAGCGAGGAGATTAATGACGCGAGCATTTGTGGCAATTGGCTAATGATACCAGCGAAAATTACGATAGAAATACCGTTGCCGATTCCTTGCTCAGTAATTAACTCGCCGAGCCACATTAGAAGGACAGAGCCTGCTGTCATTGAAGTGATTGAAACGATCCATTCCATCATCGTAGGGTCGGCTAATGTCGTACTACCGCCTTGAAGAACTGTTTGCCTTAAGATGAAGATGAAAGCGATTGACTGGACAATAGCAAGTGGCACAGTAATAACACGCGTCCATTGCTGAATTTTTCGACGTCCAGATTCGCCGTCTTTGTGTAGCTCCTCAAGCCTTGGAATGGCTTTGGTCAGAAGCTGAATGATAATACTGGCGGTAATGAATGGACTAAGCCCAACCAGCACCAGAGAGAAGCTCGACAACGCGCCACCGGATAGCAAGTTCAAAATTCCACCGAGGTCAGATTGCCCAAGCACCGACGAAATCGCGTTACGCAGTTGCGTTGGTTCCGCCAATGGCACTGGAATGTGTGCCAATAATCGATAGACAACGATTATTCCCACGACGATAAATAGTCGTTTCTGCATATCTTTATTTTTCAGTGAGCGAAAAATTATTCTCCAATTCATGTTTTAGCCCCTCATAGTCACTAACAATTCTTAACTCTGTTAATTATACATTACCTTAGCGGATATTTCCATACTAAAAACATAAAAGCGTATGCGTTATTAATAAAACCATGGCTTTAGAGCAAAAGAAAATCCCCTTCTCTTCCGAAGGGGATTTATTGTTACTGAGAAAAATTATTTCTCTTCAGCTTCTTTCGCACTTTGGCGTAGAGGTGTAGCTACTTTCTCAAATGAGCCACCGGCTTTTTCGATAGCAGCAACAACTGAAGCTGAGGCAGCTTGCACCTTCAAGTCAACCTTAGCCTTCAATTCACCACGAGCAATCACCTTAACCGTGTGGAAAGGAGTTGCAATGTAGCCTTCAGTGAACAACAAAGCATTGTCAACGGTTTTGCCGTCAAATGCATTCAAGTGATCCATGTACACAACTTGAGCTGGAGTTCGCAAGCTCTTGAATCCGCGAGCCTTTGGCACAGCTTGAGCTAGTGGACGCTGACCACCCTGGAACATTACGCGAAGCTTCTTACCTGTTCGGGCGTTCTGACCTTTAGTACCGCGACCAGCAGTTTTACCTTGACCGGCAGCAATACCGCGACCAACACGCTTTTTATTCCTGTTTGCTGAAACTTGGAGATCATTGTACTTCATTATTTAGCCTCCTTTTTAGCAACCTTTTTTACAGGCTGAGCGCTTAGCCATTGATCACGCGGAACTAATGACTTTAGAGCTTCGATAGTCGCGTAAGCAATATTAACCTTATTAGTTGAGCCAAGAGATTTGGTCAATAGGTTACGAACACCTGTTACGCCGATAATCTGACGAACTACACCACCAGCGATAATACCAGTACCAGGAGCGGCAGGTTTGATCAATACGCGTGCGCCAGAGAATTTAACTTCGCTGTCGTGCGGAATTGTTTCGCCGTTTAATGGCAATGTAATCAAGTGCTTTTTAGCGACTGACGTAGCCTTAGCGACGGCAGCTTGAACGTCTGCGCCCTTGGCAACACCGACACCAACTTTATCTTTGCGGTTACCAACAACCACCAAAGCCTTAAATCGGAAACGGCGACCACCTTTAACCACGCGAGAAACGCGGTCAATGTTGATTACCAATTCTTCAAACTCTTTTGGCGCGTCTTCGCGCACATTTCGCCGGTCATCGCGGCGACCACCACGTGGATTTCGAGGTCGACGACCTTCTGCACGTGGGGTAGTATTTGCAGCTTGCTCTGCCATACTAAAACTCCAATCCTTCTTGGCGCGCAGCATCAGCCAAAGCCTTTAGGCGGCCAGCGTATTGACGACCATTTCGGTCAAACACTACTGCGCTAATCTTAATTTTCTTTGCTTTTTTAGCAATTTCAGCACCAATAGCAGCACTTTTTTCAGTCATCGTACCAGTCGCTTTTGTGCCAACTGTAGTTGCTGCAGCCAATGTTTTACCAGCCACATCGTCAATCAATTGCGCGCTAACGTGCAAATTGCTAATAGTAACTGTCAAGCGTGGGCGCTCTGCTGTACCTGAAACCTTAGCGCGAACGCGGTTTTTGCGAAGAGCGCGGTTGAGTAGCTTCTTATTTTCAGCCATGATTACTTACCTGTCTTTCCTGCTTTACGCAAAATCTGCTCGTCGACGTACTTGATACCCTTGCCCTTGTATGGTTCAGGCTTCTTCAAGGCGCGGATTTCCGCTGCAACTTGGCCGACTTGTTGTTTATTGATACCGCTAACAACGATAATCATTTTCTCGTTGGTAACAGTTACGCCTTCTGGGGCTTTGTATTTGACTGGATGCGAAAATCCAAGTGCCATTTCTAGCTCGTTGTTGCTTGAGCTAACACGGAAACCGACACCGTTAACCTCTAGGCGCTTTTCATAACCTTTGGTTACACCGATTACCATGTTGTTGATTAGCGCGCGCATCAGACCGTGCTGACTACGAGCTACTTTGGACTCGTCCTTAGGATGTACCGTGACTTGTCCGTCTTCGACTTTCACCTCAACTGCTGGTGTGATGAATTGCTTCAATTCACCCTTTGGTCCTTTAACGACCACATCACCAGAGTCAACCGTGATTGTCACACCGGCCGGAATAATCACCGGCAGTTTTCCGATTCGACTCAGACTCATTACTCACCTTTCGTGTGATTTGATATTAACTTCAGTATTTTAACACAGACTAGGGGTAAAATGCAAGGTTTTCAAACTACGAATTAACCTCATATATGTCTAGCTCGATTGAATTGATCATTTGCCCTATTCGAGTACTATCCGCCATTTCCAACCAACCTTTGCCGCCAATAACACACCCTCCAAGGATCGCATTTAGCGTGCTCCTATTTAATATAACCTGTTTATGATTGTCCGAACATCGAACAAGGGCTTTTTGTAAATTATCACAAAAGACAGACGACGATAGACTTTTTATATACTCTAAGAAATCATATCTCAATTGATTAATTATTTTGTCATCTTTCTTCAATAGTCCAAGAAACATTCTGTATCCAACCGAAATTGACGCCTCCGACCACTGATCGCCACGATCATACACTGTATATTTTTCTCGCACGACCGTCAAGAAATTGAGAGCCACAATCTGCATAACAACTGCCGCCAGAGCTTGATCAACAGGCGTCTGTATGTGACTTTCATCAATTGAATACTCCAGAACGCATTCACGAAAAAGATCGTCAGACTCTTTACTGTATTTTATATACGAAGTACGAAAAAGCGTATTAACAGAGCTCTCATCGTGAGCTTTACGGTATGCCATATCAATTTGCTTACGCCACGGAGAAATCTGAACTTCGCGTAGCTTTTTACTCAGTTCACTTCGGTCGACTTCTACTATATTTCGATTCATTTCTATTCCACACTCGCCAGCAGCCCTCAAAATCTCATCTTCTGGAATGACTAATTTATCAAACTTTCGCAATGCCTCGTCATATGTCTTTTTCGCTTCTGGGCTATATAATTCAGCGTCCATAAAACAAGTGTCGCCATATGTTTTTGCAGACAGTATGATATCGCTCAAAACAAAGAACTCATTGTCTTGAAGACGCTTCAAAACGTATTGAGCTAATAAATGTTCATAAATATGAGCGATTAGTCCGTCGTTATCGACTGTTTTGTATATGGATGAAATTATCATTGCTTGGTTCGATGATATTATAATACCGTCAAATTAGCAATTTTTCGATATTTATGATAATTGATATAATCATACTCAATGACAACAACTATACTTTTCGCCACCAAAAACCCAGGAAAATACGCAGAATTCGTTACCGCGTTTCATAAATTCTCTCCGCAGACGCCAATTATTTCGTTGGCAGATTTGGATTATCAAATACCCGACTGCATAGAAACGGGCGCAACATTTGAACAAAACGCCCTATTGAAGGCGCGACACGCAAGGAATCATTTACATGAAAATGATAAAAACCTGATAATTATCGCCGATGATTCAGGCATGGAGATTGAAACCCTAAATGGCGAGCCTGGCGTATTTACAAGACGTTGGAATGGTCATGAGATGAGTGATCGGGAAATCGTAGATTATTGCCTGAAGAAGCTTGAAAATAAGGCAAACAGACGAGCGCAATACACAACATGTCTTGTGATAAATTTTCCCAATGGTCGCGAGAAAGTGATTTTTGGAAAAAATTCTGGCGTTATCTTAACCGAGCCACGCGAGGAATCCCGACTCAAAGGAATGCCGTTTCGGGAATTATTTTTCGTGCCCGAACTTAATATGATGTTTCACGAAGTGCGCGAGCTACCGAAGTTGAAGCGTAATGGATATTTACTCGGACATGAAGTTGCGGTCGAAAAATGTGCTAGTGTGATACGGGAAAATTTATTTGACTCTGTATAGCGGCTTTCAACTCTGCGCTTTCGTTTGCCCATGGAATGTGTTGTGTGAGTTCATAAACTGTTACAAATTTAGCATACCGTATCTTCTCTTCCTGCATTTGCTCTTCATCCTCGTTCTGTTGATGTAAGATATACTCATCGGCATTCTTATTAAGTTTCAGACTAACCCGAAGTTGTAAGTACTCGTCATCATTTTTTAAGCTATCTGTTTCCAAGATATCGTAATAACCAAAGAACTTATACTGACTAGACACGCTGTCTGTATTAATTCCCGTCTCTTCAGCTACTTCACGTACGATGGTTTGCAAGTAAGTCTCGTGCTTATTTGGTTTTCCACCGGGCAGCTGCCACTTTCGACCATCCTTAGAGACGATGGCTATTTTATTATCGTGAGTAAAAAGCCAAGCATATACCTGATTTACCGGTAGAATCTGATCTTCTGGGCGGATTTCTTTACCGTCCTTCCAGGTGCGTGCTTTAATAGTTTTTCTTATGGTGTCCATGATATCTCCTAAATTTATTGCCTGGGCTAGCCAGCCTAATCTATTATATTTTATATCCCCGGGTGTCAGAAAGTGTCCTGCGTTTTCTTTTATAGCACAGAGCGACATGAGAGCATCTTCAGTGCTGTCTGCCGTATGGAAAGCATAGAAATATTTCTCTCGAGAGTACTAGCGGTCAATTTGATATATCTTTGAAAGATTGCCAATCAGCGTAGAATCCAGCTTTTCTTGTTTGATTTCATGAATATCAAAATAGCTAAAGTTTGAAACTTCATCTGTTTTACGAGGTGTCGTTAATAGAGTAACTTTGTAGGCAATAATCAAAACGGGATCATCGAACTTCGTATTCCACGTTGGAATAATCAAGGGATTTTCTGCAGCGACTTCGATATCTGTCTCTAGTTCTTCCAGAAACTCTCGTTTCAACGCTTCTGTAACATCCTCACCATGTTCCAGCCCACCGCCAGGAAGATCCCATGAGTCACTTCTCTCTTGAACGAACAGTAGCCTACCTAATTCATCGCGTACCAATCCCTTTACCGCTACTCGATATGCTGACTTTATGTCTTTTAGTGCTCTAGCTCCCATATGATGAAAGTTTATCATAAAAAATAAACGCCCTGCAATGAGGACGTTTATTTGACTTGCGTGAGGCTTAGTAAACCTTCAACAACAAAATAACATAATCAATCTTTTTGAACAACTCGTCATGTATTAATGTTTCATTAAAATTTTTTATTAACGATATGCTATCTCCTTCTCTTTGCCATGATTTTGCTTTAAAGCTATCAAATACTTTTCAAAATATTCATATTTATGTTTAGAATTATACTGCATTATAAATCTCGGATGTTCCAAAGGTATGATTTCATCAAAAAAATTATATTTTTTGTTTATTTTAGATAAAAATGTATAATTATCTCCG
>CALHQU010000017.1 GCA_938038145.1 uncultured Candidatus Saccharibacteria bacterium | reverse complement strand
ATATCTGTGAAAGTTCTTCACTATACCAATAGTATTTATTAAACTCATCAAACGATGTGATTTTATCAAACTCAGGTCTACTTTTTGTCAATCTTTTATCTCCTCAAAACCAATTTGCTTTTTTCACGTCCAATATCTACAACTCCTCAACCTTCACTCGCCTCTGTTCGGTCGTATCTCGCTCGCGAACAGTAACAGTGTCATCTTCCAGCGTTTGGAAGTCGATGACCACACAGTGCGGTGTACCAATTTCATCCTGACGGCGATAACGCTTACCGATGTTGCCATTGTCGTCCCACATAACACGTCCAGGATTTTTCTTAGATAGGCTAGCGTAAATTTCACGCGCCTTCTCCACCAATTCTGGCTTATTCTTAAGTAGCGGCGAAACGGCAAATTTAACCGGCGCCAAATGTTCTGGAAGTGCCAAATAAACACGCTTACTGCCGTTCTGCTCGTCCTCGCGATACGCACTCGACAACACCGCCATCAGCGCCCGCTCGACGCCAAAACTCGGCTCAATCACGTGCGGCACAAATTTCTCATTCGTCCCCTTAATCGTATATTCCATACTCTTCCCGCTAACGCGCTGAATATTCATCAGATCAAAATCAGTCCGATACGCAATCCCCATCAGCTCTTCCTTGCCAATTGGAAAATCGTATTCAATATCAATAGTTTTATCACTGTAGTGCGCCCTGTCCTCTGGCGGAACATCCAGCTCGTGAATATTCTTAGGGTCTAATCCCAACGCCTCCAAAAACTCGTGCGTCGACTTCAACAATTCATCAAACGCTTCCTGCCATTTTTCTGGATTAACAAAATATTCAATCTCCATTTGCTCAAACTCACGACTACGGAAAATAAAATCTCGCGGTGCAATTTCATTACGAAACGCCTTGCCCTGCTGAGCGATTCCAAACGGCAAATCAGGATAAAAACTATCAACAACGTTCTTAAAATTGGTAAAAATTCCCTGAGCAGTTTCTGGGCGAAGATAACTTATAGAAGTTGGATTATATTGCAACGCATATATCGTCTTACCTTTTGGTACTATAGCCCCCTCTACGTCCTTACCTATTTCAATTGAATCTCCACCAGAAGGTCCAACAAAAGTTTTAAACATCATATTGAACGTGCGAGATTTACTTAGTGGATTTCCGTCCGGGCTCTTAATTCCCCGTTCCGCAATCACTCCATCCATTTGCTCCATCGTCAAGCCATCCGCATCAACCCCATTGTCTTTAAGGATATGATCCGTACGATAACGCCGATGATTAACCGTATCTTCACACAATGGGTCAACAAACGTATCCACATGCCCACTCGCCTTCCAAACTTTCGGATTCATCAAAATCGCCGCATCGACGCCATATATATCGTCGCGCTCATCAACAAACATTCGCCACCATAAATTCATGATATTTCGCTTCAATTGAACGCCCAGCGGACCGTAATCCCACGTTCCAGACAAACCGCCATAAACATCCGAACCCTGATAAATAAAACCGCGGCGCTTACACAGGCTAATAATATCTTCCATTTTTGCTTGACTCATCAAAAAAACCTTTCTCCATGTTGGCAACATGGCGATTCACATTATTTCCTAAATTATACCATTTTACGAGCAATTTTACACCGCGGCGTGTTGTCTGGCGGTCAACCAACAATCGTTTATAACCTCAGTTATTCCGCCGATTTGCGCCACATTCGCGAGCGGCTTTGCTTGAATCAGCCTCAGTAGCTTGATGGCGTCCGCACCCAAATCGCCCTGCTCCGCCAATCTCAAACCTTTTTCCGCGCTATCGTACATATATTTTTTATCAGGGAGCAACGGCGCCGTCGTTACGTCCGTGCGAAGATTCAGCTCATCTCCCAGCAAACTCACGTATTGCAAATAAAACCACGTTTCAATCAATTTTTGGTTTATTGCAGGATTATTCAATTGCTCTAAAACTTGGCTCAGCACATAATACCACTCTGGTTCGTCAATATTTTCACTCGCCGCAGAAACCAATTTCATCACCGAATACGCAAATTGCATTCGATCATAATCTTCCAAAATATGTCGATAAAAAGCCGACAATCGAGCGGAAGTCAATAGCCCCAAATCGCCCCGACCAGAGCGAATAACCACGTCGCAAATCGCGAATAATTCAATTCCACCCGCCAATTTACTGCGCTCGCGTCGCACACCTTTAGCAATCACGCTACGTCGACCTTTTGGCGTTAGTAATTGCAAAACTCGGTCAGCTTCGGCGTAATTCGTTCGCCTCAAAACGATCGCTTTTACTCGTTCACTCTGCCCCGTCATTTAGAACCTCGCGAAAAATCGCCCGCGCTTCATTCGGACGCATCGATGTTTTATTCAAAATCGCCTTCACGCCAAGCGGACGCAAATCGTCCATTTTAACGTCGATATTCGTACAAACCACAATCGGCAAACTCGCCAAATCCGCGTACGATCGCAGTTCGTTAAGCAGCGCAATCGCCGTTTCACCAGCCAACAACATATCCAAAATTAAAGCGTCAGGTTGCCAATCGTCAATAATCTCAATCGTCTGACCGCCAGAAACCACCACTTGATATTCCGCGCCGACATCCGCGGCAAACTTGCCCAGAATATCCGCCCAATTTTTATCATCCTCAACGATTAACAGTTTTTTCATATCAAGCTCAACTGCCGACTAATTGGCATTTCTACATAAAAAGTCAATCCATCACGGTGACGAATCAGACCAATCCGCCCGTTCATCGCCCGCGCAAATTGATTCGCCACGTAAATCCCCAGCCCGCTACTTTCCGGCCTTGTTCGCACGGTTTTTCGCGTCTCCATTTCATCAAGCAAAAGCCGATATTCCTTCAAACTCATCATCGGTCCAAAATCTCGCACGCTCATTCTCACGGCATCTTTTGTCGCCTTAATCGAAACCTTAATCTCCGATCCGTCCTCCGTATACGCCAGCGCGTTATTCAAAAAATTCGCTAAAATTCGCCCCAAAAGCGTTCGATTCGCCAATATCAATTGACTATTTCTGCCGCTCTTAGGCCAGCTAACTTTTCGCCCATAAAGTATTGCGTTGAACTTTGTTTCCATCGCTACTTGCTGACATAAAGCCAACGGATTGACCGGTTCAAGCGGAAATAACGACGGCGTTAAATTAGCTGAATTTGCCAAATCGATCGTAAGCTGCAATGCCTGCTCAGAAGTCCGAATAATTCGTTGCTGGATCTGAGTTTTATCGGCAGAACTGGTTAAATCGTCATCCAGCAGTAGCGCCAGTTGTCTAATTAAAGCCAACGGCGTTTTCAGCTCGTGTGCCGCCACCAAAACGCTCGGCAATCCCCCAAAATCAGCATCACTCCACTCTTTACCTGCCATACAATTCTAGTATAGCAAATATGTACTAGGTTTTTCTATTCAGAGATTTTTACAGTGCTCAATATAGTCTGGAAATCTGGCTTAAACGTATCCGCGTCGGTTGAAAAACGAATAGTTTTATCGCGAACTTTCATCAAAACCACAGAGCCACGCAATTCTTTCTCAAACGTACCGTCAATCCGAGTTGCTGAAATTCCATTAAACTCAGTACTACTTGAGGTCAATTCACCCTTCTTTAGTCGTGATTGATAATCATTCAGCACCGTATCCATATTCTTATTGATAATCTCTAGCCTCAGCGCAAACCGACTATTTTTATTAGTTATCGGAGGAACTGAAATAGGGTGAAAATAAGCTTTGTAATCACCCCTGTCGCTGCCGTCATTTGCTATATACACACTCCAAGTTTTTGTATACATGAACGATACTCGACCATATTCAGCAGGACCAACAAATTCAACACGTAGATTCTTAGCATCGTCTGAACACTTCCTCCAATCATACTCAGCCTGCTCGCGCTTGCCCTCAGCAACTTTAATCGCAACTTTACTATCAACGCTGCTTTTTTCTCGGGAGTATTGCATGTACGCCCAAATTGCCAAAGATCCAGCAATCAAAAACAATATCAGACAGCCGATTGTGCCGACCATCCAGCCATTAACAGAGCCGCGCTCACTTCTATTTCTCGTAATCATAATTAGAGTATAGCTTATGCTTTAATTGATGTAAAGATCTTACTCAGCGTTGAAATCCTCACTAAGAACCTCGATATCATGTCGCATATCTTCCAGCGTGGCAGTAATTTTTTTTGACAATTCTCTCGCCTCAATAAACTTCTGCTTTGCCTCGTCCAGATTAAAATCATCGCCTTGAAACCACGCGATTCGCTCGTTCAATTCAGCCATCATTTGCTCAATTGTCATATCGTTGTTCACTATTCTCAATCCTCGCTTTCATAATTATATCTTTTGTTGTAATCTCTACAATATTACCAATCTGTAAATCACCCTTGATCATTGCATAGCCACGACGCAGCGCCATTTCCGGATCATACTCAGCGATGACTTTTTGTTGCGACAATGTTGCATTTACAGCCGCATCCACGCGACTTGACCACTGTTTTAGCGCTTCTTTTTGCAACATTGTTGCATTAAGTGACTGTTCTTCAATAGCCCTGCAAATTGAGTCTTTCGCGTCAATTAGTCTGTAATGCAAATGTCGAATCACTTCTCGCTTATCAGGAAACAGCAATTGCGCGGCGTTACTCGGCGTGGCTGCACGAACGTCCGCCGCCAAATCACATAGACTTTCATCAATCTCATGACCAATTCCAGTCATCGTCGGAATGCGACTACTCGCCACCGCCCGCACTAGTTTTTCATCGTTAAAACTCGCCAAATCTTCCGCGCTGCCGCCACCACGAATCAAAACAATCACATCTGGAGATTCTGACATTTGATTAAAATATGATATTGCTCGAACAGCTTGATCTGCAGCATTCGCACCCTGCACATTAACATCGGCGACTACGAATTTCACGCCACCCCAACGTTCGCTAGAAATCTTCATAAAGTCAGCATATCCCGCTGCTTTTGTACTGGAAATAACAGCCACCCTCTGAGGGTATTGCGGTAATGGGCGCTTTCTTTCAGAATTAAACAAACCCTCAACTGTTAATTTTTGTTTCAAAAGCTCAAAACTTCGCTTCAAACTTCCCTTACCTAATGGGCGAATCTCTTGAACATTCAGACTAAAGGCGCCATTATCCCTAAGCGCCGGCATTGCTCGAACAACAACCTTCATCCCATCTTCAATTGGCGTACGTAAATTGCTAAAACCAACAAAACACCGGACCAGCCCGTCGTCATCTTTCAGATCGAAAAAAGCGTATTTCGGAGGATAAGACTTGAGACCAGAAACTTCACCTTCAACTTCAACCATCCCAGCAAAAGCCACGTCAAAAGTTTGATTGACAACTGCTATGAAATTACTAACGCTAAATCTGGGAATCATCTGGCTTGCCGTATTTAATCAGTGCGTGTTGATAGAAAATATAGCCAAAGATAATCGTGCCAGTAAGTAAAATTGCTCGCGTCAAAATTATTCCAGCAATCGCCAAATCCGGCGGAGTACCTGCCATACTTAAGAAAATAATCATAATAGTTTCATAAACGCCGGTTCCTCCGGGAGTAAACACGACAATCGCCGCCAATCCCGCCACACCGTATCCAACCATCAGAATCGCCGGATTGACGAAAACACCCAGCGACAAAAACGCCACAGCAAACATCGCCACGTCAAAAACAGTGTAGACAGTTCCCCAAATCATCGGTTTTATTAGAAGTTTCGGATGATTGGACAAATCTTGAAAATCGTCCTGCATGTCAACAAAAAACTCTTCGACTTTCTTCGACTTCATCACTCGTCGCTTCTTGCCTAAGGTTGCAATTTTTACCAATGTATTGATGAATTTAGATAATTTAGCAGCAGTCATCTGCATACGTCGCTTTGACGAAAACACGAAAATCAGACCAAACGTCAGTGCCAAAACCACGATAATCAGCAAGAAACTAGCGGCAACGATATAACGATTAACCTTACCGTCAATAGCCAGCGCCAACACAGCAATCACCAACAAAACCAAAAGCGACAAAAATCCCGTAACGTAACGAATCACCTGCGCAAATGTCGAACGCGCCGAACTCACGCCAAGCTTATGCATTCGCCACGTCGTATACGAAATTCCACTAACTCCGCCCGACGGAAAAATGTGATTGACCAAATTAAGCTCCAGCGCAATCCTCGTCTGCTCCAGCCTGGAAATATGATGAATCAGATTCTTCTCTCTTAAATACGAAAAAATCATCTCGCCGCCAGCGAAGTACACGATAATCTGAAACGGCAATAGCAAGAATAATAGCCATAAATCCGCGTGCAAAAACAGATTCCACGCATTCACTAGCTCATGCCGAGATAGAAAAATTATTATTGCCAAAACCGCCAACGTCAAAACGCTCATAACAGCTCGTGGCGACTTTAACAATTGCAACACCTTCGGTAACATAACCTTCATTATACCACGATAAATGTTATAATTACGACATGTTTATAGCTATTCTTGGCCGTCAACCAGAAATCTCTATCGCTGAATTAGAGGCGGTTTACGGTACTCAAAATGTCCAAAAAATCTCCAATCAAGCCGCCACGGTTAATTGCGACAATTTATCAATTGACAATCTCGGCGGAACGATTAAATGTGGACAAGTCATCACGAAGATAAAATCGCAAAAATCAGACCGCAATACCCTGCTCCAAGCCTCAAAAATTATTGTTGAAAAATACACGAAAAAACTTTCGAATAGTCAGAAAAAAATAACGCTTGGAATAAGTTTTTATGGCAATAAAACAGATCCGAGGAATGTCCAAAAAATCGGAATTATCTTAAAAAACAACCTGAAAAAATCTGGCGTTAGTTTGCGCCTAATTCCTAATAAAACCGCCGCGCTGTCCACTGCGACCTCTCACAATAATAAACTCGGCAGGTCTGAGGCGAAAATTGAAATTATCATAGCTAAGAACGTGTACGGAGATTTGGTAATCGCTGAAAGTCGTGGCGCGCAAAATATCAATTCATACACTCAGCGCGACCGTGGACGACCAAAGCGCGACGCCTTCGTGGGAATGCTTCCGCCTAAGCTTGCGCAAATTATGATTAACCTGTCTGGCGCAAAACCTAATGATTACCTCTGGGATCCGTTTTGTGGCACAGGAACAGTATTGCAAGAAGCTGCACTTATCGGCGTGAATGCTTATGGCAGCGATTTGAGCGATAAGATGATATCTTACACGACCGAAAATATGAACTGGGTAGAAAAAACTTTTTCGACAAACACTTTCTGGCAAGCGCATCAGGCTGACGCTACCTCTGTAAAATTGACAAATGAACAGAAGGAACGGATTTCTCGCGTTGTTTGTGAAACATATTTGGGTCAGCCGTTTTCCGCTCCGCCAAGTCCAGAAAAACTACACGAAGTAGTCGGAAATTGTAATCACATAATTAGCGATTTTCTACAAAATATCCGCTCGCAAATTCGCCCAGACACGACGCTTTGCATAGCTGTTCCAGCGTGGCAAAATCACGAAGGTAAATTCACTCACTTGCCTCTGATAAAAAATCTTAAAAGACTTGGATATCAGCAAATTATCGATAAAAACCTCTTATATTACCGTGAAGATCAAGTTGTTGCCAGAGAAATATTGGTATTAAAACCAACAGATATAGCCAAAACCGCTTGACAACTGGCTTTATTTTCGATAAACTAGAACAGATTGTTTTATAGAAACTATAAGGAGTAAAGAATGTCAAAGGTTAAAGCTGGTGGTTCTAGTAAGAACATCCACAACAATGCTGGTCAACGTCTTGGCGTTAAACGATTTGGCGGTCAAAAAGTTTCCGCTGGAGAAGTTTTAGTTCGCCAAACTGGCGCCACAAAGATCGCTGGTGACGGCACATACGTTAGCCGTAATTTTACCATTCATGCTGCAAAAGACGGTGTGGTTGGCTTTAAATCGGTTAAGAAAACCAAGTTTACTGGCAAATCAGAGCGCCGAACGCAAGTTGTTGTTCTTTAATTGGTAAAAACTTTTTTTTAAAATAACTCCGTTTGTGCGGAGTTATTTTATTATTAATAGTTATCTCTCTTACTTACATACTCGAGAAGCACCCTTGCAGAATCCCTATGCATACCGCATCTCCCTTTGCCATCCCGGTAATGAGTAATTATCTTGCTTTGTTTGTCTACATTAAATGATCCATCCATCATAGCAATTGCCAACACTACGGCATATTTACGACTGCGCATTCTATCCTTATAATAATCACCCCCGAGATAATTAGGAGTTTTTAGATTACCCTCTGAGTTACTACGAACTCTGTCTGCCAAAGCACCTGGATTAACGCGCGCCAGCGTATCAAGACTAAAGGTTAAATATTCAAACAAGCGGCAACGCGTAAGGTAACTAGATCTAATGTTATTCATAATTACCCTAGGGTCAAGCGTTCCCTCGGGATTAATTATTTGCATTAAAAATGGATTCTTAGCTAGACCATTAATAACCTTTTCCGCAGCATTAAAGCTATTCTCAGATATAGGAACGCCTTTTGGGTTTCTAACGGCAGCGGCCTCTACATCATTTGGCGGCTCATAATTCCGATCGTATAGATGATCAAAATAGTTCTCTCGCACAGGTTCGTCCTTAAAAGGCATACCGTCTACATCAGTCTCTAGAGGCTTCATCCGTTTTAGCACTCTCTCATCAAAACGATTTAGCTCTGGGCTATCACTTTCATCTAGCCCCGTTTCCGCAGTCGACAGACTATTCCAATCACTAATAGACTTTCTCTGACTCAAAATTGATTCAACTGACTTAATTCCTTCCGCAACCATCTCCTCGGGAGTTTTTCTATACAGTTGCTCAACATTAAAGTTATCATTTAATCTCTGTATTTCACTCAAGAGTATGTTCTTAGTGGCAGTAGTATATTCTCCGTTCGTCTTTCTAAAAAATTTGTGCGTCTGCACTAGTAAAACGTTATCGCCAATACCTTCTTCAGAATTGACATCGCATATATACAAAATATTTCCAGGAAACCAACCGTCATCCATCCACCTAGCACCATTTTCTCCTCTAGGACTACGCATAACCTTTAATCTCGACAGCGTGGCGTCTTTATCTATGGGATAAACTTCAACTATACGACTTTCCGATACTTCTGCCTTTTTTTCTGGATTTTGTATTGGTTTTTTCTCTACCATATGCAGAGCTATTATACCAAAAAACAAACAAAAAGTCAACCCCCAAGAGGCTGACTTTTCGCTCGATTTACTTCTCTATTGAATACCCAAATGATGTTTTACGCGAGCCACAACATCACCAATTACAACCTGAGATTTCACTAAATAATCATCAACACCCAAGCTCTCAGCACGTTCCTTGTCCTTTGGCTGACTGAGTGCCGTTAACATGATAATCCTCACGTTAGCAGTTTCTGGCGTATTGCGAAGAATATCCAAAACATCAAAACCACTAATCTTTGGCATCATCACATCCAAAAGAATCAAATCTGGACGATATTCAACAGTGGCAGACAGAGCGTCTTCTCCATTGTTGGCCTCCCTAACGTCAAACCCCTCAATCTCCAACCGTGACCGATAAACCGCCGATAATGCGGTGTCATCTTCAACTAATAAAATCTTCTTTTTTTGTCCGTTCATACTATCTCCATTTTATGTTGTCCAGCCCAAAAACACAAGCTTTATAACGACTTCGCCTTGTCCATCTGCGGATCTACGTTATTATTGACATCGTCCGACGAAAGATCAACTTTTACATCAGGCTCTATGCCTGTTTTATCTATATTTTTGCCCTTTGGTGTGTACCATCTGGCTTCAGTAACTTTCATTTGCGACCCGCCAGGCAGCCCAAGCACAATCTGTACGCTTCCCTTACCGTAACTCTTCTGCCCAACCAGCGTGGCTTTTCCGTATTCACGAAGCGCCCCAGCCGTAATTTCGCTAGCACTGGCACTATTGCCATTAATAAGCACCACCGTCTTTATATTGCCCAGAATTGGCGTTCCAGTTGTACGCAACGTTTTAACAATTTCAGAACCTCGGCGCTCGGTCATAGCTATTTGATTGTCCAGCCAGATGCCTAATAGCCCTTGAGCAGCTCCAACCGTTCCGCCCGGGTTGTTTCGCAGATCCAGAATCACCTTCTTAACGCCTTTTTCAACAAATTCCGAAGCGTATTTTCTGGACAAGCTTACCGTATCGTCACCAAATCGATTAACTTTCAAAATACCAATTTCTCCATCAATTTCCGACTCTACTGCCGGAGAAACTATATTCTGACGCACAACCGACACCTCACGCGTTTGGCCACCGCTTAATAACGTCAATTTAACGGATGTACCAACTTCTCCGCGAATTTTACTCACAACTTTTTCCACCGACCAGTCAGAGGAAGCCTCATCATTCACCTTAACAATCGCCTCGCCAGCCTTAATTCCCGCCTTCTGAGCTGGACTGTTTTCCAGAGGTTTTATGATAGTCGGCTTATTATTTCTAAGACCAATCTCCGCACCAATTCCACCACCAATTTGACCACTTAATGACTTATCAAACTCCTTCGTCTCGTCAGGATCCATATACGCCGTATGAGGATCGCCAGCTGCTTCAACTAGCCCGCGATTAGCGCCGTAAATTAACTTTTGGGTGTCTAATTTTCCGTCATAATTAGCAACTAGCTCTTGGTATGTTTTTTGAACGCTAGATAAGTCAATCGTCTTATTTGAAGTTCTAACGCCAAATACCGACGCCACGTTAGCAAACAGCGCATCAGATAAGCAAGTGTCAGTTCCATTGAAGCAAAGAAGAAACAGGGCATTCATTTAAGGCAGCCTGTC
>CALHQU010000016.1 GCA_938038145.1 uncultured Candidatus Saccharibacteria bacterium | reverse complement strand
TGGAACCTCATCACATCTGTACATATTTGTTTGAATTGGCGCAAGAATTTAATCGTTACTATGAGAAAAATCAGGTTATTGGTAGCGACAAAGAGGCACATCGTGTAGGAATCGTGGCAATTTACGCCGATACTCTTAAGGCTGGACTGGCTATTTTGGGAATCGTGGCTCCAGATCGCTTGTAAAATATGCTGTATTAGTATATAATATGAATTCGTGAATGAACAACTGAGTAAACAATTAGACGAGCAACCGTATACATCATTTTATGATCGATATCTATCTACTCAGCTATTAACTCCGAGAAGTGATATAGCAGAGAAAAGAGGCGTTAAGCGAGAACTCTTATTAGAGTCAGAGAAGCTTTGTGACATAAAAAATGTGTACGAAAAATCAGATAAGACGTTTGATGATATAGCGGAAGCTGCTAAATCTGTTGCAGAGCTTGTTCGTGAAACGCTTAATTTTAGGTCAACGGGTAATTTTTCAAGTCCGCTTGAAGCGGTAAATATTGCCAAAGACGAAGCTGCTAATTGTTATGGACATACAATCGTTGCGTCAGAATGTTTAGAAAAATTAGGAATTGAACATTTCATTAGTTATGCAAATCAACACACGTTCATCACGCTATTTGATCGTAGTAGTAATAGGTCGTTTATGATAGATGTTTTGACAGAGGAGTTGCGCTGTGAAATGACTGACGCCATTGGCTTTGATGGAATATATCCAGCTGAGCAGTTGTATTATGGTGAACTCAGAGCTAATAGTACTTTATATACAGATTTATTATTGCAGAAATTGCCTTCGTCCGTTAATAGAAGTGATTTTGTAGCTCGACGGGAATGGTTGATGTTCTCGGATGGTATGAAATATCGAGATGGCTACGGAAGAAATGCACGACTACAGATGCTTACTCTGCCGTCTATTCCAGGTAGATTATTATTGCTAGATGAATATAATGCTCGAATTGATCAATTGAATGGGCGATATAAAGAGGCTGCGGATAAAATAGTAGACTTGTCTGGTATATATTTGGATGTTGATTCTCGGAATGATTTGAAAGAAGCGGATAAATTATGTAGAGAATTAATAAAACAAGGCAGTGGTGATTTGGCTATTCAAGTAGCGTCCGTGGTAAATGATAGTTTGTTGTCGGGAGATTCTTCAAAGAACAGGCTGTTTCTTCCTGATGTTGTACGTAAAGTAGCTAAACATGATAGGGATATTAACTTATTAAATGAGGCAATTAGGTTGTATAAGGAAATTATCAATAGTAAACCTAAGTATGATAGCTTGGCTGTGGGGAAGTTAAGGGTTGCCGAAAAGTTGCTGAGGTCTATGAAGGCTGCTGGTGCGATTGTGTGCGATGCTACCTGTGATAGAATTAGTGAATAAATATCTGATAAAAGGAGTTTTATAGTTATGAAATCTTCAGAATCAACTAAAGGTTCGAAAGTATTAGCTAAGAAATTAGCTTCGAAGAGTGTAAAAGCCGCGGCGAAAGTTGCCGCCATCAAAGAAATGAA
>CALHQU010000015.1 GCA_938038145.1 uncultured Candidatus Saccharibacteria bacterium | reverse complement strand
CAGCCAAAGCTAAAACCATCGAGAAATACCTCGGCAAGGATTTTCACGTCTTGTCTAGCGTGGGGCATATTCGCTCGATTGTTAAAAAGACGAAGGATGGAACGCCGCCGATTGACGTGGCTAACGATTTTTTCGCAATCTATGAAGTTGATCCTGAAAAAAAGAAAGTTATCACCGAGCTAAAGAAAAATGTCAAGGCAGTTGGCAAGGAAAATGTTTGGCTCGCAACCGATGAAGACCGCGAAGGAGAGGCCATTGCTTGGCATTTGTGTAAGGTGCTGAATCTTCCAATTGAAACGACTAAGCGAATTGTCTTTCACGAGATCACCAAAGACGCCATAACTAATGCCATTAAGAATCCGCGAACCGTGGATATGAATTTGGTTCAGGCGCAACAAGCCAGGCAAATCCTTGACAGACTAGTTGGTTTTGAGCTCAGTCCAGTCGTCTGGCAAAAAGTTCCTGGTGGAAAGTCAGCTGGTCGCGTTCAGAGTCCGGCGGTGCGATTGCTAGTCGAGCGCGAACGAGAAATTATGAAGTTTGAGGGCAATTCTCAGTTCAAAGTTACCGCCATTTTTATTCACGACAATCAAGAATTCAAGGCCGAGCTTAATCAAAAATTCGATACAGAAGAAGCGGCAAACGAGTTCTTGAATAGTCTGAATCCCGCCGAATTTGTTGTTAGCGATATCTCAAAAACTCCCGGAACACGTAATCCAGCGGCTCCATTTACTACGTCAACCTTACAGCAGGAAGCCAACTCTAAACTCGGCTTCAGCTCCAAAGCGACCATGGCCTCGGCGCAAAAATTGTACCAAGATGGAAAAATCACCTACATGCGTACCGACTCGGTGAATTTGAGCGGTCAAGCCATCGCGGCGGCTACCGATTTCATCAAGCGTCTTTACGGTCCAGATTACTCAACGGTTCGCAAGTTTAAGACCAAATCCGCGTCCGCCCAAGAAGCTCACGAAGCCATTCGCCCGACAGACATTACCCTGGAAACCGCGTCTAATAATAGCTATGACCAGAAATTGTACGACCTAATTCGACGCCGAACTTTAGCGTCGCAAATGTCGCCAGCGAAGCTAGAAAAAACAACTATTACAATCGACATTAAAGGCGATAATTTACCTAAGAGCAAAAAACCCGCTCAGTTTGAGGCAAAGGGCGAAGTCATTACGTTTGACGGATTTTTGCGCGTTTACGGCGGCAATAAAGATGAGCTTCTACCGAAGTTACAGTCTGGCGATGAAGTCAATTCTCACGATATTACAGCTCGTCAAACATTCACTAGGCCGCCAGCTCGCTACACCGAAGGTTCGCTAGTCAAGAAACTGGAGGAGCTTGGAATCGGACGTCCATCCACATACGCCACGATTATCGACACTATTCAGACTCGCGGCTACGTTGAAAAGGGCGACAGCGAAGGTCAGCCACGAGATGTGATTGTCCTGAACTATAACGGCGAGGAAGTTAGTCGAAGTATTATCCAGGAAAAAACTGGCTCGACACGCGGCAAGCTTATTCCAACGCCAAGCGGCGAACTGATTGCCGATTTCCTGACGGACCATTTTACGCAAATTGTCGATTACGATTTTACCGCCAACGTCGAGACGGAATTTGACAAAATTGCTGGCGCTAATCTGGAAAAAAGCGCAATGCTGCACGGATTTTACACGCCTTTCCATAAATTAATCGAGCAATCTGGCGGTATTGACCGAGGTAAAGTCGGCGCTAATCGCGAAGTAGGAATTGACCCGAAGACGAATAAACCGATTATCGCAAGATTCGGTCGTTTCGGTCCAATGCTGCAACTTGGCGAAACTGACGGCGATGAAAAGCCACGTTTTGCACCGCTGCCAAAGGGTGCGAAAATCGAGACAGTTACCCTGGAGCAAGCGCTGGAGATGTTCAAATTGCCACGCATCGTTGGTCAAACAGAAGACGGTCAAGATATTAAGGCGAATATCGGGCGATTCGGTCCGTATATTCAAGTCGGTAAATTGTTCGTTTCCATTAAGCCAGAAGATCCGCACAGCATTACTTTAGAAAAGGCGCGTGAACTTTACGCCGCCAAATTAGAAGCCGAAGCCGCTAAGAATATTGCCGAATTCCCAGATGGAGTTAAGGTTCTCAATGGACGATTCGGTCCATACATCACCAACGGCACCAAAAATGTCAAAATCCCTAAAGACACGGATCCGAAAACTATTACTCACGAAAAAGCTCTGGAGCTATTAAGCACCACAACAGCAAAGCCAACTCGCAAACGCGTAGTTAAAAAAGCCTCCAAAACATCTGCTAAAAAGAAATAGCGTTTTTATACTATCCAATAATTCCGGATAATAAAAACTCTTCATATAATCTATTGCAAAAAACGTAAAATAAATGCTATAATTTATATCAGCAATTATGGCATTTACCTATTGACTTTTGTCAAATGCAATTGTATAATTAAAAACATATTTTCAATCAATATAACCTGTGGTGAGGCAGAGAGGATGTTTCTAGTAGCATGAGCGAGACAGCAAAAACCGAGCAAAGCGCCAAATTAAATTCTGTCGTCGATACTATTATTTCTAAGATTCCGCAAGAGCGCGAGAAGGAAATTATTTCTCGACGATTTGGTTTGTATGACCGAAAAGAAACGTTAGAGTTAATTGGCGATATGTTCGGCATTACTCGCGAGCGCGTTCGTCAGCTAGAAAAAGCAATCTTAACGCGTCTACGTGCAGCTGTCGCCGAGGGAGAACTTCCTTCGGTTATTGCTATGGAAAAAGAAATCACTTCGAGTTTGTCTGAGATGGGACGAGTTGCGCGCATGCAGGATTTGGCGTCACATTTTCTCGGTAAAGAAGCTACTGCAATTGACCGCGCTCGTGTGGCGTTCATTTCTGAGCTAGCAGAAAACATCACGATTGTTACAGAGAATGACGATTACTATCAAGCGGCAGCGATTGACACTCTCGGCAATGAAAAACAAATTAGAGCACGAGTCGAAGAAGTTGTAAAGACCATCAAAAAACACGGCGAACCCGTTACTGCGGAAGAATTGCATAAAAAATTGGACTATGAACATCCTTCAAACATCGCAGCCTTGGCTACCGTTAGTAAAAAATTGGCCAGCTTAAACGACCAATGGGGACTAGCCAAATGGCCAGCGGTCAACCCAAAGAACATCCGCGATAAAATCTACGTTGTTCTGGACACGAATGGCTCACCGATGCATTTTTCCGACATCGCCAAGGGGATTCGGGACAGCGAATTTAACCGCCGAAGCGTTACAACGCAGGCAATTCACAACGAACTTATTAAAGACAAGCGCTTTGTTCTAATCGGCCGCGGTATTTACGCGCTTGCCAGCTGGGGCTACAGCCGCGGAACTGTAGCAGATATCATTACCGATATCTTGAAGAATTCCGAAACTCCGCTTCATCGCGACGAAATCGTTCGTCAAGTCCTCGACAAGCGACAAGTTAAGGAAACCACCATTCTATTAAACCTTCAATCAAAGCCACAATTCAAACGCGTCGCTAAAGCCACATACGTTTTTGAAGAAGCCGCTTAAGCTAAGTTGCAAACTTCTTTCAGAGGTGAGATAATTTACACATAATGCAGATTATTTCTTGGATCATCGGTACGTTATTACAATGGTATATTTGGATGCCAATCGTGGCAGTCCTGATGTTTTTGACGTGGCGGAATTATCGAAAGATCGAAGATTTCACCCCAGTTGAGAGCGTACTTTTAGTCCTGGAAATCCCACGCACCAACGACAAGCAAGAGCTTGCCGCCGAACAGTTATTCGCTTCACTACACGGAATTCTTCGCGATAATAAAGAATTGCGATTATCTGGCGGACACCAAGAGCACATTAGCTTTGAAATCGCCTCAGTCAATGGGCAAATTCGCTTTTACGTTTGGGTGCCAAAAACCTTACAAAGTTTCGTCGAAGGACAGATCTATTCTCAATACCCAACCGTTCAAATTCACCAAGCCGACGAAGATTACACTGAGCACGAGCGCGACCACGAAGTTGCTTACTCGACAGAATTGACATTAACCACAGATGAATTTCTCCCGATTCGCACCTTTCAAAACTTCGAAGTCGATCCGCTGGCGGGCATTACAGGCACGTTGGCAAAATTGGAAACCACCGGCGAAGAATTGTGGATTCAGGTACTGGTCAGACCAATCCCAGATGACTGGCAAAACGCCGCAGATCGATATATCAATAGTATAAGAAACGGGCGAATGTTCTCTTTGCCAGGATTCGGTGGCAGCATGCAGTGGCTAATCGGCGTGCTTGGTGCGTTGTGGCAACCGCCAGAGCAGGGAGTCGGACAATCAGCCAAAATCGAGCTGTCAGACCGCGATAAAACTCGCATTTCTGAAGCAGAAAAAAAGGCGACCAAGCTCGGCTATGAAGTAAAAATCCGCTTGGTTTATATGGGCGAAAGTCAGACAAATGCTAAGCTTCGCATGCAGGCGCTCGTCGGTACGTTTAAGCAGTTCAATTCAACCAATCTCAACGGATTCCACGCCGTCAAGGGTGCATTTGGTAAAGAATTTATTGATAAATATCGCAAGCGTTCGTTCATCGGCGACGGTTTCATCTTAAACATAGAAGAATTGGCGTCAGTTTTTCACTTGCCGCACACCAACGTTGAAACGCCAAATATAGTTTGGGCAAGCTCCAAAACCGCAGAACCGCCATCCAAATTGCCAGTCTTAACCGGCGAAGACGCCAACGACGACCAAATTTCCGCCTTTGGCGTCACCAACTTCCGCGGCATCAGCCACCAATTCGGCATGTTACGCTATGACCGCTCACGCCACGTTTACATAATCGGGCAAACGGGCGCCGGGAAAAGTGGACTATTAGAGCTCTTCGCCTTAAGCGACATTTTCCATAATCAAGGATATGCCATCATCGACCCGCACGGCGACTTCGCAATCAACAACATGAAATTTATCCCCGGCAGCCGATTGAACGACGTGATTTATTTCAACCCAGCCGACACCGCATATCCTCTGGGATTCAACCCGCTGGAAGTCACAAACCCGAACCAAAAAACCAACATTTCGTCAGAGATCATTGGCGTTTTGAAGCGTATTTTTGGCGATTCGTGGGGACCACGGCTTGAGTATATTTTGCGGTATACAATTCTGGCTTTGCTGGACCGACCAGAAGCGACGATGCTCGACATTACTCGCATGCTAACAGATAAGGAATTCCGAAAAGAAACGCTGACTTATTGTCGCGACACCGTGGTTTTGCAATTCTGGAATGTCGAATTTGCCAGCTGGAATGACAAGTTTGTCGCCGAGGCAATTGCGCCAGTCTTAAATAAAGTCGGGGCTTTCACTGCCAATCCAATCATCCGCAATATCATCGGGCAGCCAAAATCCACATTCAATATTCGCCAGATTATGGACGAAGGAAAGATTCTAATTGTCAATCTGTCCAAAGGTCTTATCGGTGAAGATAATGCCGCCATCCTCGGTTCGTTCTTGGTCACGAAAATTCAGCTTGCCGCTATGTCTCGAAGCGACATTCCTGACGTGCGCGACCGCCGCCCGTTCTATCTTTACGTCGACGAGTTCCAGAACTTCGCCACCGATTCATTTGCAACTATTCTATCCGAGGCTCGAAAATATGGCCTTAACTTGACCGTTGCCAATCAGTACATTTCCCAGATGAGCGACACGGTTCGCGATGCGGTTTTCGGCAACGTCGGCACCATGATTTCCTTCCGAGTTTCCGCTGACGATGCGCCGATTCTTGCCAAGCAATTCGAGCCGAACTTTGAAGCAATCGATCTACTTCAGATGCACAATCGTAATTTCGTTGTCAATATGGTTATTGGCGGCGAAAAAACTCCGGCGTTTTCTGCCCGCACATTGGAGCTTCCACCAAGCCAAGCCGACAACACACCGCACATTATTGAACATTCGCGTCGCATGTATTCGCGAAACAGGGAAGATGTCGAGAAAGAAATTGATGCCGCGATAAAGCCTGTTCGCAACCAAAAAAAGCAACCAGCCAAACCTCAACCGCAGCCCGCAAACAACACTCCAGCGGCCAATAGCCAACCGGAAAAGCAGCAACCCGCAGCAAACGACGGCGAAGTTGTTTTGCAAATTCGCGGCAATGATAATGCACCTACAGAAACCGCAATTAGCACAGTTACACCGCTAGCTTCAGCCACGCCAAAAAGACGACGTCGCCGACGAAAAAAGAGCACAGCTTAAAAACTACTCGTATCGCCACTGGCGCATATCGGAATTGTAAACATCGGTGATCCGCGGAGAAACCAACGTAGAAGTCGGTCCAGATGGCACCGATATGGCGTTTTGTTTAGTCAGGAAGGTGAGCAATTTCTGGTTTTGATATCGTAGGTTTTTCGGCAATGGCTGGCTAGCCACGACCTCAGCTTGCGGCGTAGACATCACAAAACCCCACTCGCCAAATGACGGCACATTCACCGAAAACGCCGTCACATATCGCTCTGGATGAGATGATTTGACGGTGTTTGCTACCATATAAAAAGCGTGCGGAGAGAAAAACGAAGATGTCGCCTGAGTCACCATAACTCCGCGCTCCGTTAAAATATTACTGATTTGACGATATAATTGTTCGGAATATAACTTGGCTAATTTTTCATTCGACGGATCCACCAGATCAATCAGCACAACATCATATTTATCCTTGGTAGAGAAGGCGAATTGGAAAGCGTCTTGATTGACAATGGAAACGCGCGGATCATGCAACGAACGCTGATTTACATCGGCGAGAAGATGATTAGTTTTCGCCAGATTAGTCATCACCTCATCGATATCAACCAACGCAATATGCTCAACGCTGGGATATTTCAAAACATCCCGAGCTAGCAAACCATCGCCGCCGCCCATAATCAACACACGCTTCGGGTTAGCGACTGAAGACAGAGCGGAAGTGGACAGCGTTTCGTGATAACGCGCTTCGTCAAGGCTGGAAAACTGCAGATTACGATTCAAAAACAACCTTGTGTCATTCTTATATCTCGTCAGGACAATTTTCTGATATGGCGTCTGCTGCTGCCACATCACCGGATCTTTATACGTTCGCCTGTCAATTCCGTGCTCAATTTCCGTCGCATAAATAAAGAATCCCAAAAGCAACATTGTTGCAATAACGCTAATTGTCATCACAATTTTCGACGCTTTCATTTGTTTAAGAATCAGAACCGCAACGCCAATATTCAAAGCCGCCACCAGGTACGCGCTGCGCATCAAACCAAGATACGGAAGCATAACGAGCGGGAATAATAGCGACGCAATTAACGCCCCAAAATAATCGAGCGCCAAAATCTTACTAAACAATTTCACCGAAGATTTACGCCCAAACTCCTGAAACATCTTCATTAAAAGTGGAATTTCCAACCCGATACAAATACCAATTGCCAAACTTATAACGGCAAAAATCAGCCAATGCGAACGCGTAAAAACGAATCCCAAATACATAAGCATCACCGAATTTCCGCCAATTAGCCCCAAAATAATTTCGTTCGTTGCGAAGCTGGTTGCTGGATGAAGCTTGATGTAATTGACCAACAATGAGCCAATTCCCATACCAAACAGCGTCACGCCAGTTGCCAGACTAAAGCTCAAAATCGAATCGCCCACCAGATATGACGCAGCTGCGCCTAAAATCAGCTCGTAAATAATTCCGCCAATTGCTACTAAAATTGCCGCCGCAAATAAAGCAACTTGCTCCCGTTTTTTCGTACTTGATCGTGACATTATAACTCCTTTTATTTGCCAAGCCCGCCGCTACTACCGCCGTAAACACTGCGCGATCCGCCGTGACCTCCGCCATTACTATTGTCGGAATTGTTGTCAAAGATGAATGCAAACAAAATAATAGCGATAAATATGGCAATAACTATAATCGTTGTCCAGTCAATCGGCTTAATAGTCCTGCCGAACATTTCCTTTTGCTCTTTGTCGCTCAACTGAACCTTACGGTAGGCATCATATTCGCGATTATTATACTTCTCAATTGTTATCAGCTGGCGATTTTTTGGCGCACCCGTATCTTTCAGAGTAGCATAGGCCATCAGTTCTTTCGGGAAAACTTGATAGGTGTTCTTACCCTTAATATTAACAATTTCGCCCACGCCAACTTCATCAACTACTACTGTATGGTCTTTTCCATCCTGCTCGGAAACGGTGAATGATTGACCCTTTTCCAATTGCGTTGGATCAATTGCCTGGGTGAAACGAATCGGCTCGTACAGAGAAACGGTTTGATCGCTGTGATCATATTCCACCCAGCTATCATAATCAGCCAGCCCAGTAATCTCCCACTCTTCCCAGTAGTAAAATTGCTTATCTTTCTTATCCCATTCGCGAAAAAGCAAACAGCCAACAACTCGCAAATTAGTCTTCTTGCCGGTCAAAATCTGATTAATTTTAAGTCGCGCCTTGGTTCGTTTCATATTACAATGCCATTTCTTTCATAATTATGTTTTTTGCGCCCAGCAGCCGTGCAATCAGCTCTTTTATTTGTTGCAATTTATCATCATCCAGCATTTTACAAGTTGTCATCGCTATATACGCCACGCCGCTTTCTGGCCACGTATGAATCGCGATGTGCGACTCCGACAAAAGCAGGGCAGCGCTGATTCCTTGCGGAGAAAATTGATGCGTTACCGATTCCAAAGAATGCAAGTCCGCCAATTCCGTAACATTTCTTAACATTTTCTGCAGCTCATCCGCGTCATTAAGCAAAGCAGAATCAACTTCGCTCACCTTTATGGTTATAGATTGGACCGCGGACGCATGCATATTATAGTAATTATATCACCTCTAGGGTGCCAGGGGTAAAGGTGAAACGCGGCTCTTAGGGAATGTCGGTATTTAGATTGTTGGGGCATTATAGCCAAATAATACAGAAAAAATCCCCGAATCCCATTACCGGGATTTAAGTGGGGATTCTTCTAATTCCACTATAGCAGACAATCCTCAAGACATCAATGATCAATAGCCTGTAAATTTCTTAGAAGACAGGTAATAGGACATAATACCTACCCAATTTAATAGTATTTTTACAATTTGGAGATTTGGGGGTTGTGGTGTATGCTATAAATATGTTTAATCGTCTTTACCACCACATTAGGCGAATATTTGATACTCCATCCATTGAAGAAATCGCCGCGTATCAGCATAAAATACCAGGGAGTATTTATGTTAATACTTCTTATGATGAAAAGACGAAGTTCTATACTGCAACCATCACTAGCCTTGACAGGAAAAAGGTCACCGCGCTGCTCATTACAGAAAGTCGTGATGCGGCAAGACTTGTCGAAAATGTAAATGACCTACTACTTACCTACTTGGATATACCAGAACGGATTAAGCCAAGTATGCCGAGACTATTGCCAGAAGATATAGACTACGCAAATCAGCTAATCAAAAGTAAACAGCTTGTATTGGCAAAATAGATGTCTGAGTTTTATCGCTCAATCAGAACAAAGAAACTTATCGCGTTGCTGATATGTTACGGGTTTATTAGCAAACTGGGGTCAAAGCACGGTAAGTATGTCAGAGAATCAGACAATAAGATTATCATCGTGCCAAGACACCACGTACTATCCTCTGGAACGTCAAAGCAGATTTGTGAGTATTTAAGGGATGAATGTAAAATACCGGCGAAAGAACTTAAAAAGTTATTCTGACGGAGTAACAAAAATTGAACCAAAAATCGCCCGAAAAGGCGACGATTGGGATTCTTACCTGAAATGGTGCGGATGAAAGGACTTGAACCTTCACGCC
>CALHQU010000014.1 GCA_938038145.1 uncultured Candidatus Saccharibacteria bacterium | reverse complement strand
GGTGAACAAAAATATAACTATTAAAATACACAGTCCTCACAATTTAGTTTATGTGGGTTATACAGTTCTATACAACTGAGTGCTGATAAGAATCGAGAGCAGGTTGATCTCTCGGTTTAATTCCGAACCTTCATTTACTAGGAGCAGATAGTCGTTGATCAGGTTATCAGAATCCTTTAATAGGTGGGCACATTTAATTTGGGTATTATCACCAGAAGATTCCGCATCTAATAGCATTTTTTTGATATCAAGGAACTGAGAGTTTTCGTGCTTCTCGAGTGGAACTCTAATCTGATATGAGCAGTTTTCTTTGATGAATTCAGCACTAATAGATGATGCTGTTTCAGGAAAGAAATTAGCGTTTATTGCGAAATCGGTATTATCGGATAGCTTGTGCGGCGCACGGAGCTGCCTGCCCGCCACGGTCAGGCAGCCGGCGGCGAGCCTCGGTCTTGCTGTCAGCTCGCCGCCAGCAGACGGGAGCCCAGCTCCCGTCTGCGCCAGCGCCGCGTCCAAGCGGTGGTTCGAAACAATAGGCGCCATATTTACATCATGAATTCCAGCCCCGTTAAAGCCAGCACACCCATTATCGCCTTCGCTGAGCACGGCGCCAAAATTGTTTCGACCGATTATATTGAACAGATGACAGAGCTGTAGGACATCCTCACGGTTATGCGTGAGGATTATCTTCTCTATTACAGAATCCTGATTAATAGCATATTCGGCAAACAGCTTGACGCTTTCTCGTCCAGATATTACATCTTTTCGATTTGAACTGATTCCAAAGTGCTGCTCAACATTCTTTTGACTTAACGAACCAATCTGTGATTTAAGGCCAGTATTCGATCTTATGAAATTATATAAATCAAATTCATACATATTTAAAACATAAGGGAGATTTTTCGTTGCAAGTCGCTGCTTCATGAATGGAATATCAAATGAGGCCCCATTATATGTGATTAAATAATCGACACTTTCATCTTTAAGAAAATCCATAGTAGCCATAATTACGCGGTCTTCTTCATATGGATTTTCAGCAAGAAATTGAGTTATGGTCACGCCTTTGCTATTAGGTATAAGACAAGCTGTCATAATGATTTTATTTCCGCGCTGTGCGGAGAGGCCGGTTGTTTCAATATCAAATATGCATGGCTTTAGTCCGCCGTGATACAAATCGAATATTTGTCCTGAGTAAATATAAGTGTTGTAAGATCTCGTAAATTTTTTCATGTCTTTATTTTTAGTTATGCCAAAAACTGGCATATAAGTGCTTATTAAGAAATATAATAATATCTAAATCTGTCATTAATTGAAATGATATCTGCTATGTTTTATTACTATAATTCATTAGCACAAAAAAGTAAAACAGACTACAGGGGAGTAGTCTGTTTTGTAAAAAGGGTATTGGGACTAGAGATTAAGAGATTGCCAGGGAGACAATCTCTATAAATGATTATAGTCGCTCTTTGTACATTTTGCAATACTTAATGTGATAATAATTATACTAGTAACATAATTAATATTTTTAGTGAATGATTATTCGATTGATTTATATGATTAAAAGTGGATTTTACAGGAATAAATAAAAAGGGGACAACTTTCGGCTTGCAAGTTTAGCTGAATCACACCTACAAAAGCTAGCATCTCTAACTTTTGGGGTTCAAACTAAAGCGTTAAGTAGT
>CALHQU010000013.1 GCA_938038145.1 uncultured Candidatus Saccharibacteria bacterium | reverse complement strand
GTGAAAAAATCTTCGCTGTTTAGCGGTACGCAATATGAGGTTGAAATTATTAAAGATTTACAGGAACTTAAAGCCGAGGAGATTGAAGTTATTCAAGATATGTTCGACAGTCCATATATTCCAAAACCAGGTCAACGCCTAAATCTGAAAAATCTTCAAAATAATATAAAATACATGACGCGAACGCGTGACGATGATAAAAATCTGGAGACGCTAGCCAGAGGAAAATATGGTTTATGCGAGCAAAATCCAGAAGTGAAGCGAATAATGAGAGGGTGGTTTAAGCGAGTTCTTGTGTTGGCTGTTTTGTTTTTGTCGCCGATGCTCCTTGTTATATCAATTATACTTGCTTTCGCGTCCAGAGGTTGGTCGCTGACTGATGACGGTTTGAGCTTGAGGCGATATTTGGAAGGATTGAAAATGTATATCGGCGTGGCTGAAGCTGAGCGATTGAATATTCTACAAAGTCCTGAGGGCGCGGAAAAAGTAGTTGTTGACGTGAACGACGGAAAACAACTTGTTAAATTATATGAAAGAGTTTTGCCTTATGCTGTGTTGTTTGGGCAAGAGAAAAATTGGAGCAAGCAAATGGGTAAATATTACGAGCAAGTTGGCGAGGCGCCAGATTGGTATGTTGGGCGAGGCGCGTTCAATGCTGTGGCGTTTTCGTCTGGATTGAGTGGTCTGTCGACAGCGGCTGGTCATGCTAGTGATTATTCTTCAACTTCTGGCGGTTCGTCTGGCGGTGGATTCGCTGGCGGCGGCGGAGGTGGCGGCGGAGGCGGCGGCTGGTAGAATTTGGTATAATTAAAGATATGGATTTTTTATTGGAGTTATTTTCTGGCAGGATGTTTTTAGCTACGATTCAGAGTAGAGGTTATAATTATGTCTGATGTTTTATTATGGCTGGCGGCGGCTGTTCTATTGGCGCTTTCTGGGCTATTTTCCGGGTTAAATATTGGTCTAATGATGGCGCGACCTGATGATTTGAAGCGAAAAGCCAGGCAGGGCGACAAAATTGCGGCGCGAGTATATCGATACCGAAAAGACGGTTATTATTTGATTTTCTGTATTTTGCTCGGCAATGTCGGCGTGAATACTGCGATGTCAATTTTGCTTGGCAATATGACGAATGGTGTGGTCGGCGGTTTGATTGCGACGCTTCTTATCACGATGTTTGGCGAGATTTTACCACAGGCGATTTTCTCTCAGCGTGGATATCGATTTGTGCGATATTTCTTTTGGTTACTTGATGTGATTTACGTGCTATTTTGGCCGCTTGCTCAGCCGATGTCAAAGCTATTGAATCGTTGGTTAGGCAAGGAAACGCCGCAATTATATTCTCATCAGGAGCTGGAGGAGATTATTCATGAGCACGCCGTCAGGTCTGACAGTCCGGTTGATTATGACGAAAGTCGAATTGCGGCAGGTGCGCTGCAGTTTAGTAAAAAGACAGCTGGCGATTTGGTTACGCCGATGAGCGAGGTTTTTGTCGTGGATTTGGATGACGAGCTGGATGCTACACTTTTGGCGCAAATAAAACACGCTGGACATTCGCGAATTCCGGTTCAATCTGACGGGGAATTGGTCGGAGTTTTATATGTGAAGGATGTTGTTGGACGAGATTTGCCGCTGCCAATTAGCCAATTGTACCGCGATAAAATTTATGATATTGACAAGAGGTCGCGCCTGGATACAGTTTTAAGTCGATTTATTCAAACGCACAATCATTTGTTTGTGGTGATGGACGATGAGACGGAGCTGGGAATTATTACGCTGGAAGACGTGATTGAAGAGATTCTGGACCAAGAGATTGAAGATGAGTATGACGAGGAATAGAGAACGATTTATATATAGTGGTATACTAAGAAATATATTTGACAAAAACGGTGGGCAGGGAGATTAATGTGTCTAAAGAGCAATATTTTGGAGATGGCATTCCTGATCGATTGCAACGGACATCAGTCGAAGGTATGCCGATAGAAAAGTTATATATCCTCGATACCGTAATGGATGATTCGGAATTTTTGGGCGACGAAGTAGAGTCCGATGATGATGCTATATATGTAGACAAAACTCAGGCAGGAGGTCTGGGTAGGCTGGCTATAGATAAGAGGTGTGCAGTGAAATCTCTCGATAAAATTGATCCAGCTGATTTTAATTCAGTAATTCTAATGAAAGCATATGTACAAGATGGCGACAATCTCTGTTGCGGTGTTATCGCGGACTGTCGATTTTACAAAGGATCATTTGGTGTCGATAGCGGAAAGGAAATTGATTTTACAGATCAGGAAGAAATGTGGGAGACGCTTGACGATCAAGCAAATAAGTTAGTAATTTCTGCCGTGATTGATGTAGAAGATGGACAAGTTAAAATATGGGGTAATTCAGCGTTTTTTGATGCCGCTGTGTATATGACTAAGTTAGTTAGCGATAAGTATTCGAAATGCGAAGAGAGTGATGAACAGACATCGAAATCTGACACAGTTTTAAGAAAATCTGAGCTTCAAGATAAAGCTA
>CALHQU010000012.1 GCA_938038145.1 uncultured Candidatus Saccharibacteria bacterium | reverse complement strand
GAAATATGCTGGCGACGATGCACAAGGCACAGATAAATCCAAAGTCATCGTTAAGCAATTGAACGATTCGGATTTAACAGTGGTCGAAGGTACGATTTATCCGCTGCTGAATAGGCTGCAGAAAGACGGATATCTGCAACACGAATGGCAGGAAAGCGAGCAAGGTCCGCCGCGAAAATATTATTCATTGACAGATCACGGTGATCAATTGATTCATGAACTTAAAGATCGCATAAATATGCTAAATAATTCGCTTGATAACTTAGAGAAAGGAATAAAATAATGAAGGAAATAACTAGGATTCATCTGGCAAAAACAGCGTTTAGCGTGGAGATTGACGCTAAGAAATCGCTAGAAAAGTACCTTAATTCGATTCAGAAAAATATGCACGCCGACGCGGAAGCGATGAAGGAAATTGAGGCGCGAATGGTTGAGATTTTGGCCGAGCGTGGCGTGATGAAAGAGGGCATCATCGGCGATGATGACGTTTTGGCGATTAAAAATCAAATGGGCGAGCCGCGTGATTTTTCGGATGATAGTGATGACCTAACGAATGAATTGACGGATGATAATGAAAAGCCAGAAAAGCAATTGATGCGCGACACGGACGGAGCTGTCATTGGTGGCGTGTGTGCGGGAATAGCGGCATACTTTAACATCAATCCGTTGTGGGTGCGACTAATTGCAATTATCTCGCCGTTCGCAACATTCGGCACGATGGTGCTGGTTTATCTCGCAATGTGGGTGTCAATGCCGCCAGCAAAAACCGCGTCGGACAAATTACGAATGCGCGGGAAGCCGGTAACTTTAACTGCACTTAAGGAGGCTTCCGCTGATGGAAACTCAACTGCGTCTGCCAGAAAAACTCCAATTGCGAAATTTTTACAATATTTTGTCGGCGCCGTGGTGTTACTTACGACGCTAGCGATACTGTTTGGGCTGATTGTTGGCGGGGCGCTCGGCGTTTCCATGGTTGATATGCTCGGCGGTTTAAGTATGCAAATGTGGGCGTGGGGAGTGTGGATTTCCTTGGCGATTGGCGGAATCGCGACGGTGATATTTGGTGCAATTGTAACGCGTAGCATATTCGCTTGGAAGGTCAATCGAATGTCTGTAATCACAATGATCGTGTCGGCGTCAGTTGTTTTTATGAGTTTGGCAAGCGCCGCAATATTTAGCGCGCACGCTGGCTTAGAATATGCGCGTGAATCGCAGCAGCTCACGAAGAAAGTAAATATCGATATTCCAGATACGACGAACGCTAATTCAATTTTTATCGATATGCCAGTGGGGAATGTTTCGCGAATAAATTCTGACAAATTTAAGGTAGAAGCGGAGTTTGTGGATTTGCCAAAGGCGAATAAGCCAGAAATTAACGTGCGTCGCGATGGCGATAAAATTGTGCTGTCCGTTTCTGAGAAGTGTAACGCGATATTCTTTGACGGCTGCCTGAAGTTTTATAAGCCGATAACTGGCTTGAAAATTTATGCTCCTGCGGGCGTGAATGTTAGTGGATTGTTCTATCAAAATTCGATTGAAGCAGAAAATTCCGAATCTTAAGCCCATGCATTTGAATGATTTTACCGCTAATGCTACACTTGAAGGATGAAAGGTAATTTTTAAGCGTGGCTTGGTGGCAAGCGATTATTCTCGGCGTAATTGAGGGAATTACGGAATTCTTACCGATTTCTTCGACTGGACATTTGACGATTGCTGAGAAATTGATGGGAATGCGAATTGACGATCCGAGTGTCGTGGCTTTTACTGCGATAATTCAGATCGGAGCAATTTTGGCGGCAGTGATTTATTTCTGGAGCGACATCTGGCGGATTTTACAGGCTTGGTGGCGCGGTTTATGGTGGAAGCGAGCGCGTCGAAAGTTTGATTATAAATATGGTTGGGCAATTATTATCGGCTCAATTCCTATTGCGATTGTCGGACTGTTATTCAAGCACGAAGTTGAAACGGTTCTGCGCAGTTTGTGGTTTGTGGCGTTTGGGCTTATTGGCTGGAGTGTTGTTATGTGGCTGGCTGACAATCGTGCGGTAAATAACAAGCGTGGCGAAACTGAGACGAGCTGGAAAGACACTTTGGCGATTGGCGCGGGGCAGTGCTTGTCGCTCATTCCGGGAATCAGTCGCTCTGGCGCAACAATTTCAGTCGGTCTGTTCCGTGGATTTGACCGCGTGTCGGTTACGAAGTTGAGTTTCTTCTTGGGTATTCCAGCGCTAGTCGCAGCGGGACTATTGGAGGTTGCTACCAAATATAAACACATTTCTGGCGGCGTTGGCTGGACTCCAACTATAATCGCCACGGTAATTTCATTCGGTGTTGGCTATTTGGCCGTGTCGTGGTTATTAAAATTTATTCAGAGTAATAATTTCCGGCCATTCATAATTTATCGATTTGTCCTGGGGCTGTTTTTGCTGGTTATGCTTAGTATGGGAATGATTTCTCACGTTTAATAAAAAATTGTGGATAAAGAGTAAAAAATAGCTTGATTTTTAAATTAAATGCGTGTAGAATGATAAAGCATAAGTAGTTTAAAAACGATTTGGGGGTTGTTTTTGATGGAAGAAACAAACAATAGGAAGCCGGCATCAAAGGCATTTGTCTTGAGTCTGTTTACTATAACAATAATATTAATATTGCTACTATCTAACTGTTTTGTATCACAGGATTGTGCAATAACTACTTCATCATTTAATCCTTCTAAGCCTTCGTATCTAATACCTAATGCATCACAAAACAGCTTCTTAATCTTATCAAATCGCTTGACACAATAATTTGTATAGTTTTCTTTTAATGTCGTGAAATCATCTGGCTTCTCATATGGCATATCCATCCAATCAAGATCATCCTTCTCCGTAAAGCTGTACTTTGTTTCAATATCATCTAACTTCACATTCTGAAGGTATTTAGGATCTTGATAAAAATTCTTATCTTTCTTGCTTCGGTTAATGTATTCTGGTAGATAACATAAATTTGCAATACAACTTATAGGTAATCCTTCTCCTTGACATGTCTGAACCAACCTTTTCATCTGTTCTGTAGGAGCAATGTGTTCAACATCAAATCGGTCAATGGATAACTGATCCATTGCAGTAAAGTTATTAAGGTATATGCAGTTAAGTATTACAAATTCCTCACTTTTAGGATTAGCGGTTTTCTTACTCTCTGTTCTTAGCATAGAACGCTCAAAAAAGTCATCAAGTGCAATTATCCACGCTTTGCTTGTTATATCATTCATATAGCGATTTGGCTTTGCTGCAGAATGTATCTTACCGGTTCCACCTTCACTCCAATAATTTGTAATAATATCATATACATAGTAATTAACAAGGTTCTTTGCAATTATAGACTTTTTTGATTGCCATTCATCAGAGAGTTCTGTATAGATTTCATTAGAAAACATTTCTTTAAACGTCGTAGAAATCATAGATAGAATTTGATACTTTGAATGGAAAATTTTATTTTTATTTCTAGAGTTTCCTTTGAATTTTGTTATTACAGAAATAGCATCATCAACAAAATCTATAGCTTTGCAGATTGCTTGTTCTAGTTCATTCAAATTAACTTCTTGTAAATTCTTATATAATATGTGTATTTTATCCGAATCATTTAGGCATGCATTTACTAATTCAAATGCAATAGGATTCACAGTATCTTCTGCAAGATTTTTCTTGAAAGCTAAAATATCATATTTATCTACAAAATATTTTCCTAATCCAAAAAGATATTCGAACGCATTTACTTTACGTGTAGAACGAATTTCATCTCGACTATAATCATGAATAAAATAACCATCTTCAACAAATGAGTCATATTTTTTCACTATATGCTCAATAACATTTAGATTGCTAATTTCGTATTTTTCATTTACTGGCCACGCTGCTGCATAAACTTCGTACTGATCTAGTGGAGTTCCTTTTGAGTTGATTCTATCAAAAATATCTGGCAGGTTACTTTCTTCTCCTGTATAAACAATTACTGGAATTACGGTATTCGCAATACGATCATAAAGTTCCTGACGTTCTTCAAAAAATGATTCAATTGTATTTATCAGTTGCTGAATTAGATCATTATCTACCTCAAATTCATCAACAATTTTCTTTGAGACTGAATAATATTGAAGATTTTTATACGTCTTTTGCTCCCTGATAAAAGATGTTAAAATTGTTCGTATTGTTTGGTAGTATTCTTCATTTTCATGTCCAATAATCCTTAAAATTTCAGCACAAAACTCATCTGAAATATTGTTGTCATAAAAGAAATCAGTTGGATTAGTCATATATTTTTTAATACTATTCCCACGTTGAAGACCATCAACTAATATATATGTTATTTTACTTTCTTCAACTTTTTCATAAAATAGCATTG
>CALHQU010000011.1 GCA_938038145.1 uncultured Candidatus Saccharibacteria bacterium | reverse complement strand
ATAATCATCAAATCCCGACCAAATTGCATAATAACCCGGCCTATAATTTCTTTCATTCGCCTTATAGGCAGAAAATTTAGTCGCTTTTATATCAATGTTAAATTCAAACCTTTCGCCTTGATCATCAACATAGTCAACATGAATATCTCCTCCATTAAGATCATCTTCAATATTAGTCATTTGAGCAAGTTCAACTCCCGAAGTCCAGTTTAAGGCACTTTCAGCAGCAATTTCATGGCGCATTCCCTGAATCACAGCATAAAACGACTGACTAGCGTACTCAATCTCCCGGCGAGTATAATTAAGCTTTAACATAACCTCATTGATGGAATCCATAGTTTCCTTCATACCACTACACTGCTCTTCATTTATCATAGTACGTATGATTTTATTAAATATCGTAACTTTTTCTTTACACTCTTTTATCTCTTTGCGAGACATATCACTCTTATGATTATCAAGCTTATACTGAGCATTAAGCCAATACGGCATAATTTGTATTAATTTCAGATTTCTATCTTCGTCTGTTTCATATAGACTTTCTTGTTTACTACGATGAATATGTATAGCTTTAGACACAGCATACCGCTTTGCCCATACCATTTTTAATGCCGTCTCGCCTAACTTTGAGCGCATATCATCTTGCGCTTCTATATACTCAGGAGATCTCATGACCTCAGTAGCAGTCTCACTTAATCTCATTCGCTCTCTATTGGATCTGCTTGTATTCATAACTGCTATAATACCATAAAATCACTAAAAAAGCAACCTCACTCCCTTCTCCCTACTATCTCTCAATCTGTTATAATAACTCCATGCAATTATTCAAATATCTCTTAGAAACAATTCTCGGTTCTTATGTAAAAAAATATCTTAAATCTCATCCTGACACCAAACTAATTGCCGTAGTCGGTAGCGTTGGTAAAACTAGCGTAAAATCAGCAACCGCCACTGTTCTATCAGAAAAATTCACCGTGCGCCATAGTCGTGGCAATTTGAACACAACCTTAAGTGCGCCGCTGGAAATCTTAGGCATAGACGGACCAAAAAACGCCAAATCTCCCCTAGCCTGGCTAAAAGTCTTCTTTGCAGCACACGCCAGCATAAAAAACCCCGAATCGCCAGATATAATTATTCAAGAATGCGGTGTTGATTGTCCTGGTGAAATGGCTATTTTTATGCGCTATATTCAACCCGACATTGCCATAATTACCTCTGTTGCTCCTGAGCATATGGAGTTTTTCAAAAATATGGATACGGTAGCTCATGAGGAATTGTCCATTAGCCAAGTTGCTAAAAAAACCATCTTCAACCTTCATGATATCGATGAAAAATATCATAATCTCATAGTTGGAAATCGCGTGAGTTACGGCGACGAATCCGCTGATGTTTTCCTGGAAATTAAAAAGACTACAGACACTGGTTGTATTGTCAATTTAAAACATTCCGAAGAAACCTCTCAAGATATCAATATTTCTGTACTCGGAAAGCATAACATTCGCTCAATCACTGGCGCGGCGGCGGCGGGATTAGCTTGCGGAATGAATATTGAAGAGGTTGCGGCAGCTTTAACGAAAATCAAACCAGTTTCAGGTAGAATGAATATTTTACGTGGCATACGCGGCTGCACATTACTGGACGACACTTATAACGCCAGCCCTATTGCCATGGAAAATTCGCTAAAAACGCTCTATTCCATCTCTGCCGATCATAAAATTGCCGTATTGGGCGATATGAATGAACTGGGCGAAACGTCCGAATCGGAGCATAAAAAAATCGGCGAGATTTGCGACCCTAAACAGTTAGAATTGCTTATCACCGTCGGTAAAATGGCCAGAAAACACCTCGCACCAATCGCTGAAAAAAATGGCTGTAAAGTAATTTCTTTTGATACGGCGCTTGAAGCTGAAAAATTCCTGAAAAATAGCAATATTAAAGATACAACAATTCTATTCAAAGGATCACAGGGCGGTATTTACCTCGAAGACGCCGTGAAAGAATTGCTGCTCGACCCAAATGATGCAGAAAAATTAGTTCGCCAATCACAAAGCTGGAAACAGATTAAAGCGAAATTTTACGACTCTTTTTCTCAATCTCAGAAATAATTTCCTGAACGACCTTCTTGTCGTTCCATGGAATTCGCTTGCCATTCACAATTCGGTACTGCTCATGACCCATACCCGTAATCAGAACCGTATCGCCACGAACAGCCGACCTCAGAGCTTGATAAATCGCCTGTTTTCGATCAGCAATTTCCGTCATTTTATGAGCCTTTTTCGTTCGCTCAATTCCCTGACGAATCATTGCCCGAATTTCATCTGGATTTTCGTTATAGCTTTCCTCATCAGTTAGGAAAATCCTATCTGCCAAATTAGCCGCCAGCTCGCCCATAATCGGACGCTTTGTCTTATCTCTGTCACCACACGCACCAAACACCAAAGTTAATCGCCCCTTGGTAATTTTATGAGTGGTTTTTAGCAATTTTTCCAGCGCGTCTGGCGTGTGAGCATAATCCACAATAATATCGATTCCAAGCTTATTTTCTACTCGCTCGAATCTTCCAGGAATCGCTTCCAAATTCGCCACGCCCTCTTGGATATCTTCCAACTTTATCCCCAACAAATATGCCAACGAAACCGCAGCCGACATATTCATCACGTTAAATTCGCCAGGCAAATTAGTCGCCAGCTCCAAATGAGTTTGATGATCAATCAGTAAACTCGCCTCTGTTCCCTTTTTATACAACTTAACGTGCGTCAAGTGAGCTTCAGCTTCCGGATTCGTCCCGTAAGTCATTTTCTCTCCAGAAGCCGTAAACTTGTCAAAATATTCAAACCACTCGTCATCACGATTCAGCACGATATATTTCGGCTTTTTCTCAAATAATTTAGCCTTAGCTGCCGCATAAGCTTCCATTGTTTTGTGATAGTCCAAATGGTCTTGAGTCAAATTAGTCATCACCGCCGCCTCAATTGGCACGCCGTCAAATTTATGCTGTGATAAAGCGTGACTTGTCGCCTCTAAAATCACATACTCCACACCTTCACGCTGAGCCGTCTGAAAAAAGCTAAACAGTCTCGCTACAGTCGGCACCGTCGCATTCAAATCATTTATCTTTTCCTCGCCAGCAATTTCAATCACCGCCGTCGTAAATAATGCGGTCTTAAAGCCAGCCTCTTTTAAGATCTCATTAATGTAACAAGCTGTCGTGGTTTTCCCGTTCGTGCCTGTTACTGCGATAATTCTCAAGCCACGAGCTGGATTGCCATATCTTAGGCTAATCATCTTCGTGCGCGCAACTCTATAGGCGTTTTCGGTTTTTTCCAAAGCTCCTTGAGGTAGCGTTTTTCTAGCAATTTTTACCAACTCGTTTTTCATAATACCCATTTTACCACTTATATTTGCTATAATAAAAACAAATGAGGATTTTGGGAATTGAATCCAGTTGCGACGAAACAGCGGCGTCAATAGTTGAAGATGGCGAACGCTTGCTTTCAAATGTCGTCAATTCTCAAATTGATATTCATGCAGAATACGGCGGAGTTATTCCAGAAATTGCCGCGCGTAGTCATTTGGAAGTTGTAAATCCCGTCATTAAAAAAGCTTTGTCTGACGCAAATTGCACTTGGGATGATATTGACGCCATCGCCGTTACTTACGCGCCGGGGCTTATTGGCTCGCTATTAATCGGCACTCTCGCCGCTAGAACTCTCGCTATTATTCATAATAAGCCGCTCTTTAAGATTCATCACGTAGAAGCTCACGTGTACGCCAATTTTATCAATAAGCAATCCGACAATTTATCTCTAACATTGCCGAAACAGCAGCCGTCATTCCCTATGCTTTCGTTGATCGTTTCAGGCGGACATTCACAACTTGTCCTATTTAAAAATCACGGTGATTATCAGCTTATTGGACAAACTCAAGACGACGCGGTTGGCGAAGCATTTGATAAAGTCGCTAAAATCATCGGTTTGCCATATCCTGGTGGCCCAGCTATCGCTAAAGCTGCTGAGCTTGGCGATCCACATGCGTTTCACCTACCTATCGCCAAACTATCCGGCGAATACGATTTTTCCTTCTCTGGGCTTAAGACAGCCGTTTTGAGAGCCGTTCAGCACGAAGTCGGTAAAGACTTCACTTTTCCCTCTCATGAGCTTCCAGCGCTCGTAGATGACGAATTAAGACGTAATATGGCGGCGAGTTTCCAATATACAGCCATAAAAACTCTCGTAAATAAAGCCAAAAAGGCGTTTGACAATTTCCAGCCAGCCTCCGTGGTAATCGCTGGCGGAGTTGCAGCTAATCAAGAGTTGCGCCGTCAATTACGCGAAGCTTTGCCAATTGACATCGAATACGCCCCTATCCAACTCTGTACAGATAACGCCGCGATGATTGCCACTCTCGGTTATTTCAGATCTCAAATTGACGAGCCTACAGATCCATACGATTTAGAAGTTCAGCCAAGTTTATCAATGACAGCAATATAGCGTTGTGAGGATTACAACATGAATCAACATTTTCTACAATCATCAGCCTGGGAAAAATTCCAACAATCGCTCGGTCGAAAAGTCTTTCACAACAGAGGTGAAGGATGGGAATATTTCGCAATATTAGAGCACGGCACGGGCAATTCTCGCTTATATTGCCCTTTTGGCCCAACCGCCACTAACGAAGAAGTATTACGATTGGCACTAAAAGACCTAGCAGAGCTCGGCAAAAAACTTGGTGTTACCTTCCTTAGAGTCGGACCAATTAAACCCACCTTTTCTAAGGTGTTATCTGATGAGCGTTGGAAGAAAGCCACTTACGTCCATTTGCAGCCAGAACATACACATATTATCAATCTCCAGCAGCCAGAGGAAGAAATTATAGCAAGTATGACACAACCCGTAAGGAATTGTTATAGGAATTATCACAAAAAAGGTGTAACGGTTCATCAATCTCAAAACCCGGACGATATTAAATATTTCCTAGAATTAATACACGAAGTCGCCAAACGAACCGGCATGTCGCCGCACCCAGATTCATATTTTCATAAGCAAGCTGGTTCCCTACTGCCATCAAAGGACGCCTCATTTTGGTATGCAACATACGACAATAAAGTAATTGCTACTGCCCTATTTTTCGACTCAAAAACAACTCGAATTTATGCACATGCGGCAGCAAATTCTACACCAGAATATCGCAAACTTAACGCTGGGACTGCCCTACTCACCGAAGCGATAATCGATGCAAAACATCGTCAAATGGAGAAAGTCGATTTATACGGAATTGCGCCTGAAAACGCGCCAAAAAATCACCCGTGGGCTGGCTTTACGAAATTCAAGCGATCGTTCGGCGGCGAAGACATCCATTCTGGATCAACTTGGGAACTTCCCTTAAAGCCACTTCAATATTGGCTATATCGAGCATATCAAACGATCAGAAAATAGCCCTATTTTTACCCATCGCGCCGCATAAATTTGTGGTATAATTAAGATGTAATATAAACATGTGGAGAAATTAGAGGATTACATGAATAAGGGCTTTTGCACGTGAAAAGCTACTTTGTTTTCTTTTGTCTTTTTTCACATGAAAAAACCATGGAATAACTTATGCAGCTAGCTAAACAATACATACCAAACGATTACGAACCAAACATTTACGCCCTATGGGAAACCAGTAATGCATTAGAGCCAACAGGGGTAGGTAAGCCATATTCAATCATTATGCCGCCACCTAACGCGAACGGTAATCTGCATATCGGGCACGCACTCGATATGAACCTGAAGGATATTCTGATTCGCTATCACCGAATGAAGGGCGACGACGCTGTATTTATTCCAGGCGCCGACCACGCTGGGTTTGAAACTTGGGTTGTGTATGAAAGGGAATTGACGAAGCAAGGGAAGAGTCGCTTCGATTTTTCACGTGACCAATTGTATAGTCAAGTTTGGAATTTTGTACAAGAAAAACGCGGCAATATGGAGCTGCAATTGCGCGCGTTAGGTGTTAGTGCGTCATGGAAGCATTTGACGTTCACTCTGGACGATAAAGTTATCAACACTGTATACGACACATTTAAGAAAATGTGGGATGACAATTTGGTTTACAGAGGTGAGCGAATTGTCAATTATTGTACCGAACATCAAACCAGCTTTGCCGACATCGAGGTAGAACATAAAAACGAGAAAGGGAAGTTGTGGAAAATAGCTTACCCGACGCTAGATAAAATTGGCGAGATTATCGTAGCCACTACGCGCCCAGAAACTATGCTCGGTGACGTTGCCGTGGCGGTTCATCCAGACGATGAGCGATACAAAAAATTGGTTGGAACTCGTATTTTACTGCCGATTGTCGATAAGGAAATTCCTATCATCGCAGACGAATATGTCGACATGAACTACGGCACTGGTGCAGTTAAAATCACGCCGGCGCACGACCCGAACGACTTTGAAATTGCAAAACGTCATGATTTACCTATAGAGTCAATTATCAGCCCAGAAGGGAAGATGATAAACGTGCCAGCGCAGTTCTTAGGATTAACGCCAGTAGAAGCTCGCGCTCGAGTTTTGGAGGCGTTGGAAGCGCTAGAGCTACGCCGTGGTGAAACTGAAATTGAACACGCCGTTGGACATTGCTATAAGTGTGGCAGCGTAATTGAGCCAATGATTAAAGAACAGTGGTTTATTAAAACACAATCACTCGCACAGCCAGCAATTGATGCGCTTAAAAAAGAAGAAATTACTTTTTATCCAGCATCCAAGCGCAAAGAACTCATCGCATATCTTGAGCAATTGAAGGACTGGAATATTTCACGACAGATTCCATGGGGAATACCAATTCCTGCGTTTGTAAATGAAAACGACCCTAAGGATTGGATATTTGATACTCGCACCAACGAGCAGAGTATTGTTGTAAATGGCACAACATATATCAGGGAAGAGGATACCTTTGATACTTGGTTCTCATCTGGTCAATGGCCATACATCGTAACAGATTACTTAACTGGCGGCGATTTAGCTAATTATTTCCCAACTGACATGATGGAAACTGGTATGGATATTATGCGCGCATGGGTTTCTCGAATGATCATGCTTAGCCTATACCGAACAGGGAAGTTGCCGTTCAAAGAAGTTTATCTACACGGAATGGTTAATGACGAGCACAACCAAAAAATGTCCAAATCCAAGGGCAACGTCATTAATCCGATGGAATTGGTTGCGGAATTCGGATCTGACGCAACGCGCATGGGCGTTATTTCTGGGCGAGCGCCAGCTCAAAGCCAAGCTTTCAACAAGGGATCAGTCATTGCGGCACGTAATTTCTGCAATAAATTATGGAATATCGCCAGGTTTGTCGAGGCACAGATTGGCGATAATCACCAAATTGTTGACTTAGAGCCACAAACTCCGGCCGATCACTGGATTATTCGCCAATTGAACGACGCCGCCAACAACATTGCCGTTAGAATAGAGCAGTATCGCTTCTCAGAGGCATCAGAAACTGTTTATCACACCATTTGGGACGACGTAGCTGACTGGTACATTGAATCGTCTAAGACCGCGATCAATCGTCCGCTGCTATCCTGGGTTTTGGCAACTTCTTTGAAAATCGCTCATCCGTTTGCGCCGTTCGTTACGGAAACAATTTGGCAAACTCTTAATTACACCGACGGCATTTTGATGCGTGAAGCTTGGCCAACTCCAGAAAAGTTCGATCCGATTGCCGCCGAGCAATTCGAGCAACTTAAGCTTCTGGTTACTGAAGGTCGCTGGGTGATTGCTGAACTGCCAGGGAATAAGAAATATCGATTGTTATACGGCAACGACAGCCTTATCGCCGACAATCAAGACACAATTAAGCATCTTATGCGGCTTGAGGCAATTGAGCACACGGATCAGCCGCGTGGACTGAGATTAGCGGCAGCGAACAGGGAAGCGTGGCTAGATATCGATAGCGAAACTCTGTATCAACATCAGGAAAATCTGGAAATGCGCCTAGCCGAAGCACGTCAGAAATTGGCGGGATTAAAGAAGCGTCTGGAAAATCCGACTTACGTTGAGAAGGCTCCAGCTCACCTTGTCGAGGAAACTCGCGAGCAATTAGCCGAGCAAGAAAAAATCATTACTCGGCTTGTTTCGGAACTGGAAGTGATTAGCTTAAAATAGCCTAACTTACACCTTCAAAATCAAGGTGATATCCGTCAAAAGTATGTTGACCACGGGCGGCATATTTTTGGCGCAATCGCTTCTTATCATTGTTACGAGGTGTAGTTCGTGGTCGCGCTGAACCTTCTTTCAACACATTTGACAATTGAGCGTGTTCTGGATGAGTATGGGGCTTTGTTTCTGGCATTTTTATTTCATCCTTAACGTCACTTTGAACGCTATATGTTTTCCAAGATGACAAAAACGCTTTATCGACGTTGGTGTCGTGCAGCAGCACACCAAACGCTACATTCAAACTGACAAACATAGTTGTAACGGTGAAAAACTGTTGTACTAAATTCATTTTTATTCTTTCTTTTTTGTATCTATTTTTAGAATACTGATTATAATGCTAGCATAAGCTTTGTTTTTTGTCAAGTATATTTCCCAGCATAGAAATAGTCATCCTGAATTTTACAGAGAAAATGTTTAGTATAATGGAGTTTATGGGATATCTAATTTCTATTAAGGTCGCGCTAATCCTTTTTCCAATTTTGGCTTTTCTTATCACGTTGCCGTATATGATTGCGAACTATCGAAAATATGGCTCCGTCAATAAGTTGCGGACTTTGATTTTCTATTCCTTTATTCTGTATTTATTAACCGTATATTTCTTAGTTATTTTACCGTTACCAAATCCAGAATCCGTTCACACAACTTACGCAGAAAATCTGAATTTAATTCCGTTTTCATTCGTCGCAGATTTTATAAAGAACAATCCACTTGTATTAACAGATAGTTCAACTTGGATTACGGCGATAAAACATCCCACTTTTTACGTTCCTGCTTTCAACGTTTTAATGCTCATTCCGTTCGGAATTTACCTGCGCTACTATTTCAAATGTAGCCTTAAAAAGACATTGTTATTGACAGCTATTTTAAGTTTATTCTTTGAACTAACTCAATTATCTGGACTTTATTTCATATATTCAGGACCTTACCGATTAGCCGACGTCGATGATATCATCCAGAACGCGATAGGCGGATGCATCGGTTACTTTCTGGGCTGGTTTGCGACGTGGCTACTTCCGTCCAGGGAAGAAATAGATGAAAAATCCCTTGAGGCCGGCTCACGAGTTTCTGGAATTCGCATTAGTTTGTCCCTAATAATCGACGCTGTTATCGTCCGTATTCCTTACACTTTATCAAAAACCCAACTTCCGTTTTCGCTATTTTTAGCCCTCTATTTTAGCCTAATTCCTCTACTGAATGGTAAAACTTTTGGTAGCGCATTATTAAAGTTTGGGCTAACATTTGAAAATAAAAAATGGATTCGCACAATTTTCAGAGGAATCTTACTCACGATATATTTTCGCATCATTCCCGCAGGCTTGTTTTACCTAGCGAATGAATTTAATAAGGAAGCTAATTCGCTATTGTTTCTCTGTCTTCTCGCAATTGCGTTCTTAGCGTTCATATTATTCGTATTAATTACAATTGTCGTAGCGTTATTTAACCGACGCTTTATGTTCGATCGTCTATCTGGTGCAAGTTACAAAAGTACAATTCAAGTCAAACAAGAGAAATAAAAAATAGGAAACTCGCACGAATCTCCTATTTTTCGACTTCAATAGTACTGTTTTGGCGGAAGGGGAGGGATTCGAACCCTCGGTACGTTTTACCGCACGCCGGTTTTCAAGACCGGTACCTTCAACCACTCGGTCACCCTTCCGTACTATCTCTGAATTTTGGCGGAGGAGGGGGGATTCGAACCCCCGCTACAGATCTCTCCATACTAACGATTTAGCAAACCGTCCCCTTCAGCCACTTGGGTACTCCTCCAAATTCACTATTTAGTGTACCATAGAAGTGCAATTATTGATAGCTTTATTGCAAATAGGGTATAATCGAATTATGGTAAAAGGATATATTTCTAAAATTATAACAGGATTACTTACAATCGGATTCGGCGTAGCTTTAGTAACTGCCCCAGTTTCCGCATTGGGTGAGGGCGGCGCGCCAGCCGGAATTAACGCAGCACGCGGCGATAATACGCCAGCCAACTTAGCTAATGGTGATTCATCAATCGTAAGGCGCGCTATTAACATTATGCTATTCGGCGTCGGCGTCTTAAGCGTCGTTATGCTAATCTTCGGTGGTTTCCGCTACGTAATATCTGGCGGTAAAAAAGAATCTGTCACAAACGCCAAAAACACAATTTTATACGCAATCATCGGTCTACTAATCGCGGTCTTTGCTTACGCCATAATCAACTTCATCCTTGGCGCAGCTTTGAGCGGTGGCTCAACCACTAACGTTTAATTGTTCGTTAATTCTCACCGTGATATACTAACGTCATGAACGATAGTCCAGAAAACCAAGACTTTGAAACGCCATCACCTGACAGGATTGATTTAACCGAGCCAATAGCCTGGAATGCACCAGAAGGCGTGCAGGTTCAACGTGGTAAATTGTGGTACGTGTTTTTTGTCATCGTGTTGATAGGATTAATGGCTTTGGCGATTTTAGTGTTTAAGAACTGGACTTTCGCTGTTTTACTACCAATTATGGCTGTAGCCCTGTTTGTATTATCAAACAAAACTCCTCAAATAATAAACTACGCGATTAGCCCCAAAGGTATTTACATCGCCGATGTTTTACACGATTTTAGCGAATTTCGCGCATTTGGATTAATTCACGAAAACAACCAACATTCGATTCTATTATTGCCAGTAAAGCGATTCTCACCAGGTTTGACTATTTATTTTTCCGAAGCAGAGGGCGAGAGAATTGTCGATATGCTTGGAGCGCGTCTACCAATGCAAGAAATTAAGCCAGACGCCTTAGAGAAGTTTATTCGGCTGATAAAGCTATAGCTTGATTGACTATATTTTATGTGGTAGAATACAAAAGTTCAGTGCTTTATAGCAATGAAGGTACATTATATTTTTTGTTGCGGCCTTTTTGAAAGGCTGTATGCACCCGTAGCTCAGCTGGATAGAGCGCTGGCTTGCGGAGCCAGAGGTCGTAAGTTCGAATCTTGCCGGGTGTACCAATTAACCTAAGGAGGGGTATGAATTTTATTAAGTACGTAAAATATGCACTTTTAACAATTGCCACGATTCTCGTAACCGCCATTTCAGTCTTGTTAGCAGCAGTAATTATTGAAATGATAACTTGGAATGAAGCTGGTAAATGGATTATTGCATTCTTTGAACTGGCAGGCATTAGTTTATTATTGAGTATTATTTGGATCGCTATCGGCACCACAATTGCCAAAGATTCAAAGAAAACTGATAAAAAATAATTTCCCGAATTAGTTAGATACGGAGAGGTGCAGGAGTGGTTGAACTGGCCGCTCTCGAAAAGCGGTATGGGGCAACTCATCGAGGGTTCGAATCCCTCTCTCTCCGCCATAGATATTATGAAAATCACTATTATAACAATCGGAAAAAAGAATGAAGCCTGGGTTCAACCAGGCGTTTTTCGTTTTTTAGAGCGTCTACGAGCACCTTTTGCTGCGGAAATGATTATTCTACCGCATTCAAGCTTTGAAGGCGACAGAGCGCGCCAGGAAGAGTCTGAGCGTATTTTTTCACGCCTCAATTCGGATGACTTCGTTATTTTGCTCGATGAGCGCGGTAAAAACCTATCATCGCCGGAATTATCTAACCTAATAACCGAACACATCGACAAGCATATTGTCTTCATCATCGGTGGCGCTTATGGAGTTACTAGCGACTTGCGCCAAAAATCCAACATCGTCTGGTCGCTGTCGAACTTAGTGTTTCCACACCAATTAGTTCGTCTTATTTTAGCTGAGCAATTATACCGCGCCCAAGAAATCCATCGCGGCAGTCATTATCATCACTCATAATTTCGGGCGCCCGTGCCTGGCAATAACCGCAATGTCCACGTGTTTGGCACCATTTTTCTTCAAACATTCCGCCGCCGCCAACACAGTTGAGCCAGTCGTAAAGATATCGTCAATAATGATATATCGCTTATTTTTATCAACTTTACCCGCAATTTCAAAAAACTCCTTTGCTTGACGTTTTCTCTGAGTGGAAGACTTCGTAAAGTGCTGAGTTACGTTATTCCTACGCCGAAGCAGGGAACGACATTCTATTTTTCTACGTCGAGATAATTTAATAGCAATTTTTCGGATATGATCAAATCCACGACGCCGAATATTCTTAGAAATTGTAGAGATTGGTACAATTACCGCATCTGGCGGCAATTCAGGCAGAGCTTCGTCTAAGAACTCACTTAGCAATCCAGCCGCTGCCTGAACGCGACTGAACTTATAATCATCAATAATCTTTGCGACAACACCTGTACGTCGTGAAAAGCACCAGATCATATCACAGGGAAGCTTATGTTTTTTACATAAGTTGCCACTCTCCAATAAATCACCACATAGAACACACATATCGTACTTCCGACTTGTGATGTATTTTTTACAATCTAAGCATAAAATACCACCCGTTTTACCACACTTATAACAGTGGTGAGGAGCGATGATTGATAATAGCGCGTCAAACATTGTAATTTTTACGTTTTAAGCCTTTCTCTGTTGATTATAACGCACATTACAGTTATACTAATAAAGACTTTGTCAATGAGCCTATTATAAAAGTGGAGGAAATTATGGCCCGAAAGCAAGATGATACATTACTAACAGAACAGGAATTGGCTGCGGCGTTTATTGACGATGATAACGACGATCTGCTACCTGGTTTTAACGACGACAACAGTAGGAGTAATAGCACGCCAGCAACACGATCCGATGACAACTGGGAAGATGAAGCTGATGATGCAATGGGTCAATTGGCTGTTGACGTTTTTGAGACAGAAAATAACCTAGTTATCAAAGCTCGTACTGCCGGCGTAGATCGAAATGACCTAGACGTAAGCATTTCTGACGGAATCTTAACAATTAGTGGTACACTGTCTAGCGGTGACGAAGCAGATGTTCGCCAATGGCACATCCAAGAATGCTACTGGGGCGAATTCAGTCGTACATTAGCATTGCCAACCGCTGTGAATGAAGAAGGCGTTAAGGCAGAATTAAAAGATGGCGTTTTGACAATTACTTTTGAAAAGATAAAGCAAGAAAAAGCAAAGAAGATTCAAGTTCTGTAAAAAATCATTTCATAGAAAATACCGTCACAAGTTGGCGGTATTTTTTTAGCCACAAAAAAAGAACCTCATCAGCGAGGCTCTTTTTTATCAATAGGAAGGATTATGATCCTGATGCAATCTTACCGATAACCATATTGACGATTGCGTATGCCAAAATAGCAACTACCAAACCGACAATTGCGTACAAAACTGTATTCTTAGCTGCTTGAACTTTATTGCTATCACCGGCTGAAGTAGTGTATCGGATACCACCCCAGATAAGCATAATAACGCTCAATGCACCAACAGCAAACAAGAATATGTTCACAAACTGCTTAACTAAAGATTCAGGGTCTGTAGATACCTGATCAACTCCCGTTCCTTGCGCGCTACTAACACCACCCTTTAGAGTAAAGTCTCCTTCAGCGCTTGCAGCTGGAGCTACAGCCAAAGCAACAGTTGGTACTACCAGTAGTCCCGCCAAGATTAATTTTAATTTATTCATTGTTATTTTCTCCTTGTTTAATGATATTACTATTATACATTTTTATCTGTTATTTGCAAAACTAATTAGTTTTTACCTCAATTCCGAATTGTCTCAAAATCATCTTAACTATAACCCATGCAAGAACAGCCACAATTAGACCAACTATCGAATAAGTGAGAGCAGTTTGAGCAGATTTTGTCTTTGCGGCATCTCCAGCTGAAGTAATATAGCGAAATCCGCTAAAGATAATCATAACAACAGATAAAATACCCACAGCCCACAGTAGAAAATTAATCAATATACTTATTAATCCACCTTCACCTGCAATGCTTTTATTTTTCATATCCGCCGTAGTAGCAGTTGTTATACCTTTCTTTACGACGCTATTAGCAGCTTGCGCGGAAACATTTGTGGAAAGAGAAGCTACTGATATGGCTGAAAATCCAAACACCGAACAAGCTACAATTAACGCCGATAATATCATTTTTTTCATTTTTACTCCTTATTATGATTACTAGATTCATCATGTTTGACGGGCTTATTAAACCCATCAAACACAAAATTGACAATCGCCGAAGCGAATACAGAGACTATTAAGCCAACGACAGCATATAAAATAGTACTCCTAGCTTTTGCAGCCTTCTGAGCATCACCACTGGAAAGCGCAAATAAAATACCACCAATAACTATCATAATAATCGAGATAGCACCGACAGCCATAAGTAGAAC
>CALHQU010000010.1 GCA_938038145.1 uncultured Candidatus Saccharibacteria bacterium | reverse complement strand
GTACTAGTTCACTATCGATCGTATATTATATTTAGCCTTGGCTGGTGGTCCAGCCAGATTCAAACAGGGTTTCTCGTGCCCCGTCCTACTCGATAAAACATACATAAGGTCAGCGTCGTTTTCATATACACGGCTTTCACGTTCTTTGGCTAGTCATTCAAACTATTCTACTAACCACGCCGATTTCTTACCTTACTAACTGTTGATAGCCAGTTATCGCAAATCAGATTATTTGAATGAATCAAATTCTCTGACTTGGTCATATGTAATATCACAACCCCTTATAAGTATTCGTCTATCAACTTATTTGCCTAAATTAATAGGCAAAAACTTAAAAGGTTTGGGCTGTTGCGATTTCGCTCGCCACTACTTTCGCAATCGTTATTTACTTTCTCTTCCTCATCCTACTAAGATGTTTCAGTTCAGATGGTTCCCGCTCGCTTGCCTATGTGTTCAGCAAGTGGCAACATGACATGACTCATGCTGGGTTTCCCCATTCGGAGATCTCCGGATCAAAGCTTGTTGACAGCTTCCCGAAGCTTATCGCAGTCTTCCACGTCCTTCATCGGTAATATACGTCTAGGCATCCATTTAGCGCCCTTGAGTACCTTTTTATGCATTGACTTAACTAGTAGTTGCTACTTTGCAATTACTACTACCGTCAATTAAAAACTCAATTTCTTTTACTCTCAAATTGTTAATGATCAGTGCCTCACACATTTGAGTGCACAATCGACAAGTCAATAAATTGACAAATCTATCTACACTCAGATGTTTTCTCACTGCCCTCGCACGTTTTGCAGTGTATTGCCAGAGGTTCGTTTGAACATTCGCTTAACTAGTAATTAACTATACAGCAGCTGAGATTCTTTTGCAAGGGTTTTTTCAAAGTTTTTTCGACTTTTTTTGCTTTTTATTAAAATCAGCGCCAATCGCCTCAGAAATACTAGAAAAACCGTCATTTTTTAGCAACTGAGACAGCTCGCGATTTATTCGTCCAATTAGCTGCGGACCTTCGAAAAACAGCCCAGTGATAAGCCCAACTAGACTAGCCCCCGACTTAATCTTAGCGTATGCATCTTCGGCCGAAAAAACTCCGCCAACACCAATAATAGTTAGTTTATCTCCATAGTTTTTATATGTATGCTTAATCAATTCTAAGCTATGTGCGCGAGTAGGTCCGCCGCTTAATCCACCCCTAATATCATCAGTCAAAGGATCTTTAAGATCTACCCTCTCACGATCCTTTATTAAATTAGCGACCGTTACACCCTGAATATTATGCTCAACAATAACCTTTAATAGCGAGTCGAATTGCTTCAGATCATACAAATGTGGCATTTTAACCCAGAAAGGAACATTTCTCTCTACAGAATCTAATTCGCTCAATAAAGTCTCTAGCGTATCAGCATAGATAAACGGCTCCTTGCCAGCATTCGGACAAGAAATATTAATCTCTATAACACTAGCCAAGCTGTTTTCTACGATATAACTAACCGCTTTTTCTACGTCCCGAATTATATACTCCTCCGGAACGACTGGCCCAAATTCGTCTTTCGTGGATTTATCAGCAATAACAGCCACAGATACAACTGTCGGCATTGATTTAACTTTATTTCTGTTTAATTCAATGTAGTCGCTAATCTTCTCTAGTCCATAATTTGGCATACCAGCGTACACAACTACAGATTTAGTGTTTGGCAATCGGTGAAACCACGGTCGCAGATTTCCCCTTCTCGGCTCCATAGTCACAGATCCGCCAGAAGCAAAGCCAAATCCAACATCTTCCATTAAAGGTGACAATTGTACATTTTTATCAAATCCCGCTGACAATCCTATTGGGTTATTAAATACAACTCCATCAATTTCCTGCTGTAGCGACTTGTTCTGAAAGTTCCATAATTTACGAATAGCCCACCTAACAGGAGGGAATGCTTGCACCAAACGACCGCAAAAAATAGTTAACTTATGAGTAAAGTCTGGTGTTAGTAGGAATAATATTGGCTTGATAATACGCTTATACATATTCTAAGAGTATAGCTATCTATGCTTTATTAAGCAAGGTTACTTGCAAATAAAAAATCGCCTACTCGGC
>CALHQU010000009.1 GCA_938038145.1 uncultured Candidatus Saccharibacteria bacterium | reverse complement strand
TGTCGGCTGAGAATTGCTATTCATAAATATCGTCAATAATTTCAAGTCTGGGTGCGGATGCCTATCAACCTCAATCAATTGCTGAACTAGCCCAACAAGGTTTGGATTTTTCCGCAATCTATTACGAGCAATCGATAATAATTGATGCGATACAACAACTGAATTCGCGCCGCTATTTTCTAATTCCTGGAAGGTATTTAAGACTTTATCATTGTCATCGGATGGATATGAATCCAATAAATTTCCGAGCATTGTCGCGTCGCTCAGCCCCAAATATTCGGTAACCATATTCGCTGTCAGTGGCTGGTCTGATGTTGCTAAAATCGACAATTGGTCAAGCGTGCTAATGCCATCACGGAATCCGCCGCGGGAACGTTCAGCAATTAACCTGGCGGCATCCTCTTCAATTGCAAATCCCTCTTTTTTCGCTATATTTATTAACTGGCGCGTCATAATTTCCGTCGGAATTGGACGGAAGAAAAATTGCTGCACACGACTAAGAATGGTGGCTGGAAGTTTGTCGGCGTCGGTTGTAGCTAAGATAAATACCACGTGCTCTGGCGGTTCTTCCAGGGTTTTCAATAGCGCGTTAAATGCCGATTTTGACAGCATATGAACTTCGTCGATGATATAAACTTTTTTCGGCGCAGAAACAGGCGCGACTTGGGCTTTTTCTCTTAAAGCGCGAATGTCGTCAACGCCGTTATTGCTGGCTGCGTCAATTTCAATAATATCCAAGTTTGAAGAGTCGTCATCATACGGCAAGTGGTTAATCTCGTGCGCCAAAATTCGCGCCACCGATGTTTTTCCTACGCCACGCGGTCCAGTCAACAAGTACGCATGAGCAATTTTCCCCTGCTCTAACGCTCGACGTAAAATACTAGTCACGTGATCTTGACCTAAAACTTCATCCAAACTGCGACTGCGATATTTACGATATAGCGCCTGACTCATCCCCTCATGCTCCTCATGAGATAATTATAGCAAACTATACCTTGAGACAGAAGTTAACAAATGTGATTTCCGAGTATTCGAGATCGCATAAATACGATTATTATTGTGATAATGGCAGTAATTATGCAAGTTAGCAGCAGAGCCTTAGACTTCTTGCTATTTTTTTCTTTCTTAAGGATGAATATTGATGTAATTAGAGTCACTGTTCCCAAGATGTATGGCAAGTATCGTGCCAGTACTATTGAAGTATTTAATAATATTGTAGTTAAGCTCACTAGCAGCCTCCTTTACCGTGAAAGTTTGATTTATATATATCAGTAATAGAGTGAAATTTCAATCTATTTCATCAAAAATATATTGTAAAAATAAGGTTTTAAAATAACGTTAATTGCTCGGTTGGTAAGTCCAGCTCAATTTCTTCGTCAATTTTTTGCGCCCGATAACCAATAAGCTTTTTGAGATTGTAAGCCAGCGGCTGACCGTCGTAATCAGTGATGACAATCGAGCCGATGACACTGCGTACGTGTCCGACCAATTGACTGTAATCTTTCATTAAAACGACACGTGACAAATCAACGCCAGCGGTTTGAAAATAATCTTCACAAGGAATTAGCTCGGATTTCGGAAACGACACGCCAATTTTCTGCTCAATTTCAAGTAATTTTTGTCGCAATTCCCTTTCGCCAACTGCACGATCAAAAGGTTGTTTTATCAATTCCATCTTTTTGTGAACTGGCAGCGTTTCAGCTATTCCGTCCAGCTTGGAAATTTTCGCCTCGTATTGTCTGGTGATCAATGCCGAAGAAAACGTTTCTAACTTTATGGCTAATCGCGCTCCCTGCTCCAATAATCTCCGAATTCCGCGTTCTTCTTGCGAGATGCCAACTTTTATGACGCTCGGCGCGAAGTATGCCAAGTAAACAAAGTGCGGATTTTGATTGATTTTTTCTTGTTGGACAGAAACCGAACTGGCGTTATAAAATGCTGGATTAAAGCCAGTTTTGTCGCGGCATTTTAGGCAATTTTCATACTTTTCATCAACCGTGGCGTGGTCTGGGCAAATTTGGCTACAGCGATTCTCAAAATCCACCCAACCTGTGCAATATTTGACGGAAAAATCAAACTCAAGGGACAAATTTTGTTCGAATAATTCATGACGCTCAATTTTACCGTCAATTTGACATTCAACGAATGGCTTATTGTTCGAGTTAAAACTGGCGTAACTGAGCAGAAACTCGCTCGGTAGCATAATATTTACAATGCAGCTTCGACTGCAGCCCAAGTTGCGTCAGGATTGTCTTCAGGGATGATGATTGTAACTTGGTCGCCGACGTTAATTCGGAAGTAAGTTACGCTAGCAAGCAAAATACGATATTCGCGGCCGGAAGCCTCGACGTAGTAAATTCCGTCGTGCTGGACAAGTGTTCCGATAACTTGCTTTCGTGGTACAGGACCGATTTGCTTATAGATAAAGCTGCCGTCTTCAGCGATTGTCAATTTCATCAGGTCACCTTCAACCAGCTTCGATTTTGAAGCGTAGTTAGCTGGGATTGGGTAATTTTTGCCATCAGGACTGAGCATCATTTGTCCGTCAAATACGCCTTCGATAATCTTTCCTGCTACGTTATCTGACGAAGTTTTTGGCGTAACAACTTGACCATCGTCGCCAATAATGCTAATCAATAACTCTTTTGCGGCAGCTAAATTGGTCTCCGCCTCTTGAATAAGTGTCCTCAGACGCTTAATTTGCTTTTCTGGTAATTCAGACATGGTTCTCGCAATTCCTTTGTCTATTTTTATAATACTTAACTAATATATAGCATATCCTTACATTTATATCAAGTCGCGTTATCTATTTTTATCCAATTTTCCACAGCACTATAAGATATGAATAAAAAAGTGTTGCAAATTTTACTCTTGAAATTGACGTGCGGTTCGTGATATTAAGATTGGCTACATAAAAATCACCGCCCAGAGCGGACGGTGATT
>CALHQU010000008.1 GCA_938038145.1 uncultured Candidatus Saccharibacteria bacterium | reverse complement strand
AACGCAGCTTTCGCTGACCCGGATGTCGCCGCAATCGTCGCCAATAAACTATTTCTATTTGATTTATCGCCACTATTCGCTAGTGCTGGCATAATCGGTGTGGCGTTAGGATTTGGTGCTCAATCACTCGTTAAGGACTTCTTGTCTGGTATTTTCATCATCGCCGAAAATCAATATCGTGTTGGCGATGTTGTTGACGTAATGGGAGCTGCTGGAACCGTCGAGAGAGTCGGCACTCGCACTACTGTTATACGAGATTCTGAGGGCAATGTTCATTATGTTCCGAATGGCACGATTCAGCACGTTATCAATAAAACTATGGGCTATAGCATGTCGCGATTCAGCATTTATATCGACCCAAGTTCTGACATTTCTGCAGTTACAGATATCATTAACGCCACCGGTCAAGAATTGGCTAAAGAAAAGGCTTGGCAAAAGAAAATTATCGATCCGCCTAAATTTGTTTCCGTTGGTGATATTACTGGACGAGGGACGGAATTGATTATTGCCGGAAAAACTCAGCCATCCGATCAGTGGTCTGTTACCTCTGAAATGCGACATCGATTACTACAAAACTTTGATCGCGAAGGAGTTCTTCTGGCGACTCTGCCGACCCCAACCTCAATAACCAGAAGATAAAGATTAATTATTAGACAAGCCCAATTCTTTATCGCTCAACACGTCATTAGAAAACGCTTTGATCTTATTAACGTTCTCTACTTTTTTATCATAAATTCCCAAAAATTCCTTCAATGTATCCTTGTTTACTGAGCCTTGCGCGTCAAATTCGTGACTTTTCTCATTCGCATCCTTGCTAATTTGGTTGCGGCGAGAAGCGTATTCTGGGCGACTCAAATCCAATCGATAAGCGTCAGTCTTGTAATACATAAACATCGCAATCGATACTAGTAAAACTGAGGCCGCAATAGTCAGCCCAATAAATGTAGCGAATTTATAACTACGAAATAATTCCTTAGCCCTATTCATTAGAACCTCCAGACAGCGAATTTTTAATAACTTGCACTTCTTCTTTATATCTCACTAATAATTCATCCAATATCTTCACATCCTCAGAAAGTTTATTACGAGCCTCGCGAGCAACGGTCAATTTTTGATAATAGTCCGCCACATTATTAGAGCAATTTGCACGCTGAAGATCGGTCATCGCAGTATCGTAATCGTTGTAATTGCTATTAAACTTAAGCCTCGTCGACTCGAACTCATTAGTAATATTCACCAACTTTGAGCTGTCCAGCTTATTTATTGCCAATCGACCGTTGAGCCTGGCCATAAGTTTGGTAGAAATAGAATTATATCTCTGTCCAACATTAACTCTAGTTAGAGCGTCATTGGTGTGAATGTTTTTAATAGCAACTCTTACGGAACTACAGTTTCGATCAAGCGTTTTTATAACCTCAGAATCAGCCGTAGCATCGACAGACTGAGCCTCAACTGCCCGTGGCGTCACTAACAAACTAGAAGCAATCAAAAAAGACGCGAGATAGAAAGTAACTTTTTTCATCACTTATATTATCTCACGTCTTCTTGAATAGAGTCAAATATTACTTGAAACGTTTTTCGACGTTACCCTTAACGTCTTTTGCGGTTTCTGCTACAGCATCTCCAACTTTCTGAGAACCAGCTTTTAACGAACTTAAGCTGTCTTTTGCTGCAGCAGTCGCTTTGCACGCTACCTTTTCAGTGTCGGCTTTCATTTTTACAGCTTTATCCTTCAAGTCTTTCCTTGTTTCCTTACCGCTCTTTGGTGCGGTTAAAATTCCAGCTGTAAAACCTGCTGCTACTGCTCCGATAATTGCTAAAACTTTTTTCATATATTACTCCTTTTTTTAATTATTTTTTACGAAATAAACCTGATAGTTCACTAAAAACTTTTGTTGGTGACAACCACTCAGTTGCACTAGCTACGTTAGTTGTAATTTTACTAACACTTTTCATGACCGTATTAAGTCTTACCAACAAGGCGATAACCACTGACAGTAGCGTTACGATAATAACCGACAACAATCCTACGATGATTGATAATAAAACGATGGCTGTTTGGATATCTTCCACGCTTTACCTTTCTGCAAAAGTTTATATTTGTTATGTTTATTTTAGCATGCTTGTTAAATTGTTTGTATTAGATAATCTAACTATTTCACTATAGCATAAGCTTATTAAATTGTCAATAGAGATGTCCGCTAATCGTTAATAATATGATAAACTGGTATGGTTATGCGAGATTTTTTCAAACGATACATACCGGAATTTGTTTATGGCGCGGTTGACGGCACAGTAACGACGTTTGCAGTCGTGGCGGCTTCAGCTGGAGCTGGAATATCCAGTTCAGTAATTCTTATATTAGGAATTGCTAATTTAATAGCCGACGGATTCTCAATGGGCTCTAGCGCATATTTGGCAGCCAGCGCAGAGCACGAAGAGTCCGTTCGCGACAGCCAAAAACGCTCATCTCCAAAGATCATAGGCACAGTAACATTCTTAGCTTTCGTGGTGGTCGGTAGCGTGCCAGTATTGCCATATTTGATTGACGTAATTGCAAACTTAAAGGCACCAAACGCGGTATTATTCTATATTAGCTCGGCGCTAACTGCGGCAACGTTCTTAGCAATCGGCTTCATCAAAGGTAAAGTCAGCAAACAATCACCTTGGCAATCTGCGGGCATCACGTTACTTCTTGGGGTAATTGCGGCAGGACTAGCCTACTTTGCAGGCGACATTTTGGCGGCGTGGCTAGGTATTAAAATTTAGTATATCGTTCTTGTGTTTTGGTCTGGGTGATTATTTGCGTGATATTGAAGGTACTGACGATATGATTCGTTTCCTTGCATAAAAAATCTCCTTATTTTTATATAAGGAGAGAGACTCAGTAGAAGATGTTATTTAGACTTGGCAGAAGTGCTGGACTGCTACTAGGGTTGTGTTGTTGGTGCTAACGCCAAATCCCGTCTTTTTGTACTTAGGATCTTGTATAGCTTCTCTGTGGGGCTTAGAACTCATCCATCCGTTAAATGCTTCTCTACTAGTCGATACAAAAACATCTGACTTTGGATGATATGCACCAGTATAATAATTTTCACTACTATGGGAGCATTTAGCCCGTTGATATATTAGATAGCGCATTTCTTGTGTATACATATCACCTAGCCCAGGTATTATATGCTGTCTATAGTCTTTGGTGATCATATCATTTGCCTTGAGCTGAGCTGACCTTTGCATACTTTCATCAAACTCCAACGGCGCCACACCTACACGCTGGCGTTCAGCGTTGACTAGCTCTAATAACTCAGTAGGATCTGCTGGACCAACATCATATTTACTCTTTGGTTGCTCCTGTTTTTGCTCCTGAGCTACTTCAGCGACTGCTTGAGCATTTAGACGGGTCTTTAGCCATAAACCACCACCTACACTCACTATGAGAGCTATAATTATAGTGGTAATGACTATAGATTTTTTCATACCCTCACACTAGCACAACCAAAACAGTAGATCAATATTGCAAATATTCTACAGACCCAATTCGCGCAGCTGAGCGGGATCAACAACTGATGGCGAATTCATCATCACATCCACGCCAGAGCCATTCTTTGGAAACGCCAGAGTCTCACGAACGTTTTGCTCATCGGTCAATTCCATCAAAATACGATCAACACCAAAAGCACATCCTGCGTGAGGCGGAGCGCCGTATTTGAAAGCGCCCAACATAGCGCCAAACTTTTCTTCAACATAAGATTCGCTAAATCCCAGCAAACCGAACACTTTGTATAGCACCGCTGGATTATGATTGCGAACACCGCCAGAGCAAATCTCATAGCCATTCATCACCATATCAAACTGATCGGCGACAATGGATAATTTTTTGGCGTCAGTTTCAGCAGACTCCAGAGCCTGCAAACCACCCTTTGGCATACTGAACGGATTATGTCCAAAGTCAAGCTTCTTACTACGCTCATCCCATTCGTAAAACGGAAAATCAATAATCCAAGCAAACGCCACGACAGATGGATCTTTAAGATTAAAATGCGAGGCAAATTCATTACGCAAGCGTCCCAATACAGCGTTAACAACCGAGCGAGAATCAGCGCCAAAGAACACTGCATCGCCATCAACCGCACCAGTTTTCTGCTGGATATCAGCTAATTCCTTCTCACTCAAGAATTTCGCAATTGGAGATTTTACTTCACCGTCTTGATATGTAATGTACGCCAAACCGCCAGCGCCTTCACTCTTAGCGATGTTGGTGAAATTGTCAATTTGCTTGCGACTCAAACTTGCGCCATTTTTTACGCAAATAGCCTTAATGCATTCAGCATTTTTAAATACACCAAACTCAGTCTCAGAGAACACGTCTGTCAGTTCTGTCAATTCCATACCAAATCGCAAATCAGGCTTATCAGAACCGTAAGTTTCCATGGCGTCGCGATACGAAATTCGCGGAATTGGACTGCCATCACCAACCGCCAAATCGCTCAAATCCAACAATTTTTTACCAGCAAAATCAGTTGCCAGTTGCTTCATTAAAGGTTCGACTTCAACACGAACTTCTTCGCCATCTTCAGCAAAACTCATCTCCAAATCAAGCTGATAAAACTCGCCATACAAGCGATCTGCTCGTGGATCTTCATCACGAAAACAAGCCGCCAACTGATAATAACGCGGCACACCGCCAACCATCAGCAACTGCTTAAACTGCTGTGGAGCTTGTGGCAAGGCGTAAAACTTCCCCTCCTGCAAACGACTCGGAATCAGAAAATCACGCGCACCCTCAGGACTTGAATTAGCCAAAATTGGCGTTTGAATTTCAATAAAATCTCGATCGTCCATATATTCATGGATTCGACGATACATTTCGGCGCGTTTTTTAAGCATGTTTTGCATTTTTGGACGACGCAAATCAAGATAACGATATTTGAATCTTAGTTCTTCGCCAGCTTGATTGTCCTCGGCAAATGGCTGAATTGGCAAAGTTTCGGCTCGGTTCAAAATCTCCAAATTGTCCACAACAATTTCCACATCGCCACTGGCAATATTCGGATTTTTCAGACCTTCACCACGCTCCGCAACCACACCACAAGCACGAACCACAAACTCATCTCGCAAGCTTTCCGCCAAAGAAAAAGCTTCCTTTTTATCAGGGTTAATAACCAACTGAACCAAACCCGTGTGGTCACGCAAATCAATAAAAATCAATCCGCCATGATCACGCCTGGAATGAACCCAGCCCGCAACTGTAATATCCTCACCAACTTTTTTAGAAGTTTCTGCCGCCAAAATTCTATTTTTCATATCTGTTATTATAGCATAATCTGGGCAAATTCCCAGAATTAAACATCTCGTCGAGTTTTTGTGGGCAAATTATTTTTCTGTGGATTAGCCGTGGCAGCCTTACGAATATCTCCATAAACATCATATTCGTCAATGATTTTCTGACCCAATAGCGCTTCAATTACGTCTTCTAAGCTCAGTAAGCCAACTGTTTCTCGAAACTCATTTACAACAATAAACAAGTGATGTTGCGTTTTCAAAAATGCAGCCAAGGCATGCTGTAGAGTTTGATTTTCGCGAATATAATAGACGTCTTTGCTCATGACCGTTTCCGCACGATGAGATTTTGCTTTGCGATCAATCGTCAACAAATCCTGAATTCTCAGCATGCCAACAACATGGTCAATGTCGCCATCAATGACAGGAAATCTGCTATACCCTTTTTTATGGAGATCATCAAGTACTAGCGGCCCGAGAAGTTCATTCATAGGTACCGATTCAATCATGCTTCGCGGCGTCATAATTTCCTCGACCTTCATATCATTGAACTTCAGTCCGTTAGTAATAAGCTTTTTCTCAGAAGATGAAATCGCCCCGCTGGATTGAGCCACCATTTCCAGCAATTCTTCTTTCGACTCAATCACCCGGCCATCACCAACCACTGGCGACACCGAACGGATTAGCGACAAAATTACTTGATGTCGCTCAATTGTCGTTAAAATTAGCGGTTCGTATTTTTCATAAAGCTGCTGTGAATATTTCTGCCACAAACCAATTCGCGCGACAGCTCCGATTTCTAGGGCTATTATAATTGACAAAAAGAGTCCAGCCGCCCAATTGAACAAATAGACACTAATAACACTTAAAATTACCAAACATAAAGAAGCCACGGCGCGTTGCAACGAAATAATATCTCGTAAAAATTCTCTTTGTCGCAAAAGAATTTTAGCCTTTTCATCGCCTAGTCCACTTCTCCGCCGCAGCTCAAATTGGCTGTGCGAAGACGTTTTCGGCTGAACTCCCAGCACTATCAACAAAACCACCAAAGTAACCAAATATCCAAAAATTAGCACAATCGTCATAGTTTTATTGTACAGCATTCCGTGCTATACTTACTAGAGTAAATGGAGGTAAAATGAATAAGAGAAGCTGGATAATTTTCGCAATTATTGTAGTAGCAATTGTTGGTGGAATGATTTATATTTCGACACAAAATCGACTAAATATTAGCGACATCAACAACGATCAGCTAAACACGGCTATCAGCGCAGAATCAAGAAATGGCAATATTGCAGATCACGAAATTGGCAGCAAAGACGCCAAAGTAACAATTGTCGAATACGCCGACTATCAATGTCCTGGCTGTGGCACCGCTGCACCAAAAGCTGAAGCGCTAGCTAAAAAATACAAAGATCACGTTCGCTTAATTTTCCGCAATTTCCCAATTGCCAGCTCACACCCTAACGCACGCGCTGCCGCTGCCGTGGCTGAAGCTGCTGGTTTACAGGGTAAATTCTGGGAAATGAATGAGCTTCTATACGCAAATCAGGATGCCTGGAAAAGTGCCAACACTACAGAACGCGACAACATTTTCAAATCTTATGCTGAACAATTGAAGCTTAATATCGATCAATATAAAACCGATATTGCCAGCAACAGGGTTAAAAATAAAATTGACTTCGACATGGCTCTCGGTCGCAAACACGGCGTTGCCGCAACACCAACTTTCTACATAAATGGAAAAAATACCGAGATGGACAGTTCTGGCTCAATTGAATCATCAGTCAAGGAAGCCTTGAAAAAAGCTGGCGTTGAAGTAAAAGATTAACGCATTTTCACACAAACCAAAATCCCGCTCCGGTGCCTTGGAGCGGGATTTGTTTATAGTCGTCCCTATTCTATCGTTGGAGCGACTGCACTACTTTTTATTATTGTGCTATGTATGTTTGCCATTCGGCAGGCACCACATCCACCGCGATCTTTTTGCGCCTTGATGGCACAAATTTGATTGCTATTGGCATGTGTTTTGCACTCCTTATTATTATGTGCAGCCCCACGCGCTTCGACCTTTATCACTTAATATCAGCAATTTAATGCTTCGGCGCGAGACATGCTAACAATGTTACCAAACGTTTATTGGCACGTCAAGCAAAAACATTTTGAAAATGCTTATTATATCTATATTAGAATAAGCGGAGTCGCTTAGCAACAAACATAACAAGTAAAATCAACAACGCTGTAAAACTGGTGATAACTGGGTACGCCCAAGGCTCGCCCTGAAATGGTAACGCGATATTCATTCCATACATTCCGTAAAAAACGTTTGGAATAGCCAGAAGAATTGTTATGGCGGTCAATGCCTTCATACGTTGGTTCAGCGTATTATTAGCAACCGTCGAATAAGCATTTTGGATACTGGAAATTGTGTGTGTGCTGGAACTGATTGCCACTAAAACTTGCCTGATGTGTAGATCGACGTCCTCCAAGGCTTCCAGATCTCTAGTCTTAAATAGATGGCGGCGATTTTCCATCAGTTGTGTAATAACACGGGACATACCTTCCAAACTGCTTCGATATTCATTGAGCGTGTCTTCAATTGCGACAAATTTAATAAAATCCGAATTCTCAACTTCATGACGACTTAGTCGCCGACGAGCATCGCTAATTTGCTCCGTCAACAAATGCACGCGCTGTTCATATTGAGAAATAATATATGCCAAATTCGCAGCAAAAACTCCCGCTGGACGCTCGGTTGTGCTAAATAAATAATCGCCAACCTCCAGAGGTGAAAATTTAACATGAGGCGATATTGTAATATAATGACCGCCGCTAATTGCAATCAAAAACGGTGCCGTTTTGCCAGAATCAGTTTGACCAAATGGTATGCGTGTAAAAATATATTCAACGCCATCGGAAAACTCCGCTCGAGGCAATTCGTGGATGTCCAGTACGTCACGGACAATATTAGCAGACAACGACAAAGCCTTTGAAACTCGAGTAACATCAAGACTTCCAGTCAAATTAATCCAACCGTTTTTATGCATTCGTTGAGCTTGCGTCAACTTTTCAGTCAACGATCTGCGTTCAAAATAGCCCACCATCATGAGAAGATTATAATATACACAAGCGATATTAGCAATCTGTCGAATTGCAATTAAACTTTATCGGCGGCGCAGGAAATAATAACCCACAACAAATGCCAGCACTACACTAACTGCGGTAATCGCCCAAAACATCAACGGATTATCGGCGCCTGGAACTGGCACGTTCATGCCATATAGTCCAGCGATCATCGTCGGAATAGTCAAAGCTACGGTAATTACAGTTAGCAGACGAATTGTTTCGTTAAGGCGCGTATCCATCACCGCCCTATAGCTATCGCGCACATTAGTAATCGTCCTCAACAAACTTTTACAACGCGCAATCACCTGCTCCAAATCAATCGAAATATCCTCAACGTCTTCCTTGTCATCGGCTTTAAGTCGCAATTTTTGAGTCGCCAAAAGTCTCTCAATTGCCCAGTTCATCGGAATTAACGCGTCAAGATAATCATTCAATTTGCGCTCATACTCCGCCAGTGTGGCAATGTCATTAACTCTCAGTGTATGAATACTGTCCGTAGCCGCTCGCATCTGGCGATTAATCGTTGCCACGCGCCGCTGATATTGCATTGAAATCGCCTCAACCATCGCCACCAAAAGCTCAACTTGTCGATCTGTTCTAATCCGCATCTTATCAATAAATGGCTGCCACAATCGTCCCAAACTATCTCTGGACAATGTTACGATATGATCTTTATTAATGCAGAATAAAATCGGCGTGGTAAAATCGTTAAAATCATCATCAGTGTCTGGCAATCGCGCAATCAAATAAGTCCACTCGTCGTCAAACTCAATACGCGGCACCTCGTGCGGGTCAAGCGCGTCACTTATCAAATCCTCATCCAAGCCCAGCGTCAGCAATTGCGAAACCTCTTCGTCGCTCGGTCTTTCGCAGCGTACCCACGAACCAGACTGCAAATTTTCTTGCGGGCTAATTATCGAATCACTATTTGTCGAACGAAGATATTGCAACATAATTTCATATTATAAAATAAAACATACATAAACACAAGAAGCTCCTGCGCCATTTACAGGAACTTCTTGATTTTGATTACGATTTAACTATCGTGCCCGCCGAGCCGCTAATAGCTTCAGCAGTTTTATCCAGCGAAGTAATAATCGCCGTACGCCCCGACTTTCCATCCAGGAACGACAAGGCG
>CALHQU010000007.1 GCA_938038145.1 uncultured Candidatus Saccharibacteria bacterium | reverse complement strand
ATAAATTTTTATACTGTAATAATTTATAAAAAATACATCGCAAATAAATCTAAGGAAACCGTCCAAAAATCGAAGTTTTTGGACAGCCTCGTTTCCTCTCTCTATTGACCTCTTTTGGCATATATCTTGCTATGACAAAATTAAACCTGTTCGGACACGCAGTTATCGAACAGAGGGATGTCTCAAAAGTTGGTTACTTTTTCGACATCCCCGCGAGTTTAAAATTAAGTCTTTATACAGCAATGACTTAATTTTAAACATCGCATCTAAATCTAAGGAAACTGTCCAAAAACTAATTGTTGACCAATGGAAAATTCATTAAAGTTGTAATTGCGCTCGGAAAAGGTAAGAAAAATTACGACAAGCGCCAAACCATCAAACGCCGCGACCAAGACAGAGAAACCAGGCGGCTTATCTCTAATAGATAATCACATTGACTACGAACCAGACTCAGAATTTATTGATTTTCGCGCGCGTCAATTAGCTTTTGATAGAGCTTTTCAAGCTTCTTCACTTGACTGCGCTCTGTGAATTTATTAGCCAGCTTCTTACTTTCAGAACTAAACTCCGCCTGTTTCTTCGGACTTTTTAGAATTGCAATTACTTTTTCCGCGACACTTTCTGGATTATTCTCCGCAAAATAGCCATTGACTCCGTCTTTTACCACCTCTGAAACTTCCTTGTCAATAATAACAATCGGCTTTCCAGCGTGAGCAGCTTCATGAAGAACCCAGCCTTGCGTATCCTTAAGCGAAGGAAAAGTAAACACGTTCATCACTTTATACGCCACGCCCAAATCTTCTCGCGGCATAGCGCCAGTAAATATAATCCTATCCGCAAAATCCGTCTCGGCTGCCATTTTTTCCAAAGTCTTTCGATATTCAAAATCACCGACAAACAACAGCTTTGATTTCGGACGAGCTTCGGCAATAAACTCGCTAAACGCCTGAATCAAAATTGGCAAATTCTTCTCCTCGCCCAAACGCCCCACAAAGCCAAACACTTCATCTTTTTCATCAAGACCCCATTGCTCGCGAAATTCTGCAACTCGTTTCGCGCTCGCCCGCGGAAGAGCATTCACGCCGTTTGGCATTAAAGTAACATCGTACGTGTAATCTTCGGTCTGCCAAGATTCCAATTGATCACGGCTTTTACGCGACAGGGCAATCACCGCATCCGCCTTACTGTATAAAATAGTAATGACGCGCTCAATAATATCTTTATTCCATTTCGTTACGCCATTACGCGGACGATATAATTTGGCAACTTCCAGCAAATCCTGTCCATTCAATTTTACCGACAACGGAAAAATCACTCCCGCCAACGCCAAAACTCCTGGCAAAACCGCAGGATAATGATCGACGAATTCGTATAGATCCGTACAATGTTGGATAATCAAAGGAATATTATTTTTCTTCGCTGCCTTCACGCCCAATAGCCCAATTTGCGACGGCGTAAAAATATGAACGACGTCCAGATGCATATTAGCAATTTGGCGCTGCACCACAGGAGGGAAGAACACCGACGTGTCGTAATCGTCGAAGAACGCGCCCGTAATTGAGCGGAAACGAATTATTCGACTATTCTCATCTTCGTGAAGGAGTTCGGCTTGCTTGGACGGACTAATAGACTTTGCTGGACAAAAAACATAGACCTCATGCCCCAAAGCTTCCAGCTCGCGCTTTAATGATTCAACAACGTAAACGATACCGTTAATGGACGGTCTATAACTGTCCGTAAAAAGTCCTATCCTCATAATGTCCTCATTATACCATTTATATCAGCGATCGATAAAATTCGACCAATCGCTCGGCGCCGGCACTGCTGTCAAAACGCTCAGCAATTTTCTCAGCACCAAGTTGCGCTTTCTTATAAGCTTTCTTATCTTTGCGCAATTTACTAATCAACTCCAAGAACTCATCATCCGTTTTCGCCATAACAGCGTCGCCCTTAAATGTGTCATTGTACTGCGGAATGTCGCGTAGAATGATCGGCAAGCCAGCTCCAGCCGCCTCCAAAACGCACATAGGATGATTTTCCTGCATAGCGGGCAGAACAAAAACGTCGGCAGCGACATAATAGTCACGAACATTCTCCAAAGGTATAACACCAGTTACAGTGAGATTATTCGGCGCATTTTTTATCATATTTTGCATGGCGTTATAATCCGCGCCCAAATTCTTAAACGGAATTCCTCCCACCCAGAAAAACTTTACATCTGGCATTTCTTTGGCGGCTTTTATTAAAATATCCAAACGTTTTCGCGGCTGGACTTGACCATTTCCCATAACCACAAAATCATCATCCTTCAAGCCAAGCTTCTTTCTAGCCGACTTTTTCTCCGCAGTAGAATGTTTGTACCTCGACATATTTATCGTATTGTAAAGAACTTTCGTCTTTGGCACGTGCATATCATTTATCAATTCATCAGCAACCATACCAGAGCAAGCTAAAACCAAATCAGCCTTTTTGTAAAAGAATTTCAGCCACGCTCGACCTAAAGGCTTCCAATATTTCGCGCCTTTAATCGAACCGATAAAACTATCCGGCACAATGTGAGCAGAAACAACTTTTTTGCCGCCTTTTTTCATCAAATGCCGAAACGAATACAAACCCATAGTCTGAATATGAACAATGTCAGCAGGACGATCAGAATTCACTTCAATATCAATGTCCTTCCTCTTGCACAGCGCGTCCGTAATCTCCTTATAAGCCGTATGCACACCGTGACCCTGAACGGTGAATTCGCTCTCAGAAATCATATTAACAATTAGTTTTTTATCGTCTTTCTTACTCATACCTACAGTATAGCAAATAATTATTCCGCCAATATCAATTCGGAAACCAGTTCTGAACTATCCAACACCGACAAATGTCCCGTATCAAGCTCCGCAAATTTATCAATTTTTACGCCATCGGCGGCGTTCACAGGAAGCGAAATCTTGTCCCGTCGCCCAACTATCAATCCCGTAAATTCACGCTCAGAAATAATATTTTTTTCACTCCGAGAAATATCCCGTGCAATTTTCGATTGCTCCAAATATTGCCGCCGCGTTACTCGCGTATTTTTCGTCAGCCACCGTATCAAATCCACAGTGTTTTTACGTCTATTATTCACCAAACACAGCCCACGGAACACCGAAAAATAATAGTTTAAATAAATATATTGATTCACCCTACGAGTGCGGTAAAAGAACGACGAGGAAATTCTCGACATAACCGAAGTTTTCATCGGAGGACTGATGTACCAAATTTTCTGGCATTGCATTTTATTTGCCGCCAAACATCCAAGCGAATGAGCAACAACCTCGTCAATTGACACGCCTTTACCGTCAAAAGCCGACATCAAATTCATCGCCCAATTTTCAACGTCGCTCATTTTCATATCTTTTATCAATTGACTTCTACCGTGAGAAGGCAAATCAACAAACACCAAATTCGCGTCATTTTTCAGGTGATAAGCCAGCGGAATCATCCCGTGAAAATCGCCACCAATGCCGTGAATTAGCAAAATAGTTTTATTCGAGCCGCCTTGATAAAAATAGCAAGCAGTTTTCACGCCTCCGACGTCCATAAAGCCGCTTGATATTTCGCCCAAAAACTTATCATACATTGGTAGCATATTCATTAAATTATATCATCACGGTATAATAAAATTATGAAGCTTTTCTCTTGGAATGTAAACGGCATTCGTGCGGTCATCAATAAAGGTGAATTCGCGAAGTTTATCAACACGTACAATCCAGATATTCTGTGTCTGCAGGAAACTAAGGCCGCCAGAGATCAAGTTGAAATTGACCTGCCAAATTATCACGAGCATTTCTATTCCGCCGCCAAAAAAGGCTATTCTGGCACGGCAATTTTCTCAAAAATCCCGCCCTTAAGCTGGCGCGACAGTTTTCCGCCGAACATCATTGAAAGATTTGATTTAACGGGCGACGAATACGGCAATCCAACCGACGAAGGACGAATTATCACCGCCGAATTTGACGATTTTTGGGTCGTCAATTGTTACACTCCGAACTCAAAAGGGGATTTGAGCCGATTGGATTTGCGACATAAAAAATGGGATAAGGCAGTGTTGGCTTATCTGGAAGAATTGGAATTGTCAAAGCCAGTCCTTTATTGCGGCGATATGAACGTGGCGCACCAGGAAATTGACTTGGCAAATCCGAAACCCAACGTCGGCAAACACGGCTTCACCAACGAAGAAAGGGAAGGTTTCCAGAATTATTTGGACGCTGGATTCACAGACACTTTCCGGACGGTTTTCCCCGAAAAAACTGGCGCGTACACTTGGTGGACGCATTGGGCGAATGCCAGAGCGCGAAATGTCGGTTGGCGGATTGACTATTGGCTAGCGTCGTGTGAAATCGCAAATCGTGTTACTAATCCGCAAATTCATCCAGAACAAATGGGCAGCGATCATTGTCCGGTGAGTATTGAGGTAGATTTGTAATGGATATGAAATTTTGGCAAAAACAAGAACCAGGAAAGCCACTTTTTCCAGATGTCGAATGGAACAAGCCAGAACGACGCGACCAAGCGGGAAAATTAGGAATCATCGGCGGTAACAAATTAGGCTTTTTGGCGGTGGCAGAAAGTTATCAAGAATCTCTTAAAACCGGCGTGGGCGAGGCTCGCGTTTTACTGCCTGACGCCTTGAAAAAAAACGTTCCCGCGAATATGACCGACGTTTTATTCGCACCAACAAACCAGTCAGGAAGTCTGGCGAACGAAGCGCTCACTGAAACTTTGGCACTGGAAAGATGGGCGGACGTATTACTATTATGCGGCGACGCTGGACGAAATAGTCAGACGGCAATTGTCTACGAAGAATTGATCAAAAAGTCAGAAATTCCCGTCGTGCTGACGCGAGATGCTATTGACCTCGTGCAAAATAGTTTTCAGGAAATTCTGGACAATCCGCACGTGGTTTTCATAGCAAGTCTGGCGCAAGTTCAGAAAATATTCCGCGCAATTTTTTATCCAAAAATGATTACGTTCAGCATTCAATTGTCGCAACTCGTCGAAGCGCTTCACAAATTCACCATCACATATCCCGTAACAATTTGCGTTTTTCATGCCGACAATTTAATAATCGCCCACAGCGGAGAAGTCGTCACCCAAAAATGGGACGCACCAATGGCAATTTGGCGAGGAACCGTCGGCGCCCGCGCCGCAAGCTACTTGATTTGGTCGCCAAAAGCACCACTGGCAGCAATCAGCACCGCTATTTGCAAAATGTAGCCTCGCATAAATATATGCTTGACATTACGTACAATTAGTTGTATTATACTACCAAGCTTTCGCGACTTATCAAGCCCTTGGTCGCGATAGTAAGAGCACTTCTCGAAAGGAGGTGAAAGTGATGCGTAGCATTATCGCTAGCATAGGGGAGGTGTTATCCTTAGCCGTCCCTATGCTTGTCGTTACAGTAATTGCAGTTGTGATTGCTGTAGCGCCTTGTGTTATGTTTTCGGCTATCACGGGATCTATTTCCGTGAGAGACGCAACTAAGTGCGGCATGCTGGTCGGAGCGTTGCTAGCTTGCGGTATACTAACCGCACTAATCAACCACTATCGCCACTGTGATAGTGGTTGCCGCCGGGCGGCCTAATGAAGCCCGCAGAGAAGACAGCTTGCCTGGAAGGCGTAAAGCCTCGGCGTAGCGCCTCTGCGGGCTGTTTTCTTTGCATAAAAAAATCGCCCAAAATGGACGATTATCACCTGAAGCTGCCTCTGGTACCGCGGGCCGGACTTGAACCGGCACGAGCTATTGCTCACCAGATTTTGAGTCTAGCGCGTCTACCAATTCCGCCACCGCGGCACAAGAGAACGCTCCAAGCTACCGTATGATTGTAGCACAACTAGCGATTTCTCACAAGCACGACTTTTATTTGATATCAATTTGACGTATAATAAAAGGAGTTATGTATCCGACGGATGATCAATCAAATGGTCGAGTGGGCATGCCGGTATCAGATCAGCGCCGACCTCTCACGCCGCCAACTCGCGACTCAGCAGCCTCACGAAATGCCGCTGCTGATGTTATTCGTGGGCAACTTGACGCTATTTATTCCAGAACAGAAGAGCAAAATTCTGCGCCAGAAAAAGCTCAGCCGCAACCATTTTCCACTCAATTGCAATCAAAACCCGAAGTCAGATCAGAACAGCCCAAAGCGCAAATAGTCAAACCTCAGCAAATCTCAACAACGCCGCAACCAGAACTAAAAAAAGACTCTGTTAATCACGCTATGAGGACGACGCCAATTGCCCAAACCCAGATTCAGCCAAAGCCACAAATTAGCAATTCCGATCCCGCAAACCAAACCGCTCAAACTCAAAATTCAACCATCCACACTCAAGTTTCAGCCGACCAGTGGAAGCAATACCACAGCGCTTGGCAGAAATATTATCAGATGTATTATGAGCGTTACTACGCTGGCGACATTGCGGCAAAAAACCGTGAAATTTCTCGATTGACGAAGGAAAATCAGAATATCACGCCAGTAGTCAGCGAAGACGAACCTCTGGACCCGCAAAAAGCAGCCATAAAAGAACTTCGCAGCCAAATTCAGCAAAAGGTTCGCGACTCCGCAAATAAGGTGAAAAAATCCCGACATTTTGTTCCAGCGATTGCTGGATTGTCGGTGCTATTAGTCTTCATGTTTTTGCAATATAACCGCGTTATTTTCGGCGCAGTCGCGGCCTACACAACACCTGGCGCAATTAACCCGCAAAACATCATCGTTGACGCTTCCACCGACGTAACTGTCGGACCAGAACCTAGGATTATCATCCCAAAGATTAACGTTGACGCGCCAGTTATTTACGGTGCCGCCAGCGACACAAAATCGCAATCAAAAGCCATGGAGAAGGGAGTAGCTCACTTTTCAATTCCTGGCGCCAGCGCCGTGCCAGGCGAAGTCGGAAATGCCGTATTTGCCGCCCACTCCAGTAACGACGCTTTTGCTGGTGGCGATTATAAATTCGTTTTTGCTCAAAATGAAAAGCTGGTCAAGGGCGACATTATTTATATGAACTATAATGGAAAGCGTTACACTTACAAGGTAACTTCGACAGAAGTTGTTATGCCAACCGAAGTTTCAAAAGTTCAGATTAATACAGATAAGCCAATGCTGACGCTTGTAAGTTGCGTGCCTTTAGGAACCGCAGAAAAGCGACTTCTTATCTTCGCAGAACAGATCAGTCCAGACCCAAGCAAAGCCACTGCGACGTCAGAATCCAGCTCAAATCAGCAGCAAAGCAACAACTCAAATATCCCAGGAAAACCCGAGCCGACTTTGCTTGAGAAATTATTCGGCGGTCGATAAACTAGCTATTTAATTAAATAGCCCAACAGATCCATTGTCCATATTCATTTTACTCAGGACAATTTTTCCAGAAGCGTTGGTCGTCAATCCGTAAACGTATCGCTGATTCGAGGACAAAACAGAATCCAAACCAGGTTTAACGCTTATCAGCGTATGAGCGTTCGTGCCATCAAACTCGCGAATCTCCATTTTTCCCGACGCAGAAACGCTACGAATATAGAAGTTGTCAAGCCACTTCACTTCCTGCGCCACGCCAATATTAAACGCGCTCGACAATTCTTTACGCTCCAAGTCATAAGTCTGCAATATCGCGCCGCTTTGCGCCACGACAAATCGCCCAGCATTGTCCATCGTTATGTTCGCAGTCGCATTGTCGGTCTTAATAATCTTCGCCGTTTTCAAGAACTCTTTTTGGCGGTCCTTAGAATCCGAAATGTCGCCTCTGTAAATTGTCATATTTTTACCATCAGTCAAAACCACCGTGTCTTTATTGAAATAGCGAGAAATTCGAATTACCGGAGTAGAACCAGTAGCAAAAGTGCCGATCACAAATGGCTCTTTCCAATCTCGCTTCCAAATTCCTGCCACTTTTTTACCGTCAATAACAGCCAGGTAGGACAAACGATCGTCGCCGTAAAGTTTGAAAGATTCGACGCCAACTAAAATTGGGCTGGAAATTGTCGAGCTATCAAGATCAACTCGCCTCAATTCGCCAGTTTCCTGTAAGGCGTAAACCGTGTGCGCGCCAGTCCCCGCAAAGCCAATTTGCTTAATTCCAAAGCCAGTCATCGCCGTTACATCAATAATTTTCTCTGGATTTTCTCTATCAAAAACCAACCACTGCACGCCTGTAGCGTTATTTTCTGCCGGATACGAATGCTTCACTAGCGCGTAACGAGAATCGCGGTCCCACTCCGACAGGGTAAACGTATGATTGTCAGAAGACAGGGAGTAGCCAGCCAAAACGCTCGTGCTTAATGCGTGTTCCGTGAACTTTTCCTTATCTTTGTTCGTATCGCGAATGTCGCCAATTGTCAAAATCGGAGTTTTATCTTTAACGCCAAATCCCATCAAGAAATTACCAGCTGGCGACAGAGAAACGGATTGCAATGAGTCAAACGTTTTTACCTCGGTAGTTTCGCGTTTCGTCGGAATCAGTCTGGCATAATTCAAATTCGTAACGGTATCGGACTTGATATTCAACGTTTTTTGCCACGGTTCGTATTTATCCAATTTCATCGAAAAAGTGTGCTTGCCAGGAAGAACGGTGCTTTTCGTCGGAGTGCGGCGCAGCTCCATATCGTCAACATAAACCAGCGCCCCGCCAGGATGTGATTCATATTGGACAAGTCCAGTTTGTTGCAATTCTTTCGTGTTTGGATCAAACGTATAGCCGAGCATTCTAAACGTCAAAAACGTAAGAAGAATTATAAGTGATAATGTCATCAGCGTGTACACAAAGGTCCGCCGCGCGAGCTCTTTAGTGCGATTCTTTTTCTGGTACATAATTATGGAAATTATAACATATTTTTACACTTGAAAAAACCTTAGGCGATTTGTAATATAATATACAGGAATAAACATTAGGGGGATTAATGGCAAGTAAAAACTACGTGGTTATCAATGGACGAGCTTACAACACTGTCACTGGAATGGTGATGGATGATATTAAGATTGAAAAATCTGAAATAGAAAAAGAACAATCAATCAGTAGGCGCGGCACATCCGTATCAAATATTCACGCCGCACACGTTCAGAAATCCAGCACATTGAATCGTCGGCACGTTAAAATGCCGCAGCGTACGCCATTGGCTGCCAAACCCCAGAAAGCTCGCGTCGACGTGAAGCAACATGTCGCCGTGAAGAAGTTTTCTACGCCAATTGTCAGCAAGCCAGCTCCTCAGAAAATTGCTATTAACCGCCCAGCCGAAACTCACCCCGTTACTCGTCGCGCTCAGCAAAGACCTCTTAGCGTTGACACTAAATTGCGAAAAGAGCGCCAACCTCTGGCTATAAATAGCAATCCGATTGTCGCCGTCGCTCCGCAAAAAGTAGAAAAACCAGTTGCAAAAACCGCTCATCAATTGAAAAATGAAGCAATTGAGAAAGCTTTGTCGAATGAAATTATTAGCAATAAAAAAGCACGTCGACGCCAGAAAAAGGGCGGCACATTACGTTGGTTGAATACGTTTTCTGTTGGTTTTGCGGTGATGCTACTCGGTGGCTATTTAACATATCTGAGTATGCCAAATATCTCCATAAAAATGGCAGCCGTTCAATCAGGAATTGATGCCAAATATCCAGGCTACAAACCAGACGGCTACGCGCTGAACGGACCTATCAAATTCAAATCGGGAGAGGTCTCTATGAAATATGCCTACGCCGACGGAAGTTCAGGATACACCATAACCCAGCAAAAAAGCGGTTGGAATTCGTCAGCAGTGAAAGAATTCTTCTCTGAGAAACACAAGAATCCAAACACCACGATGATCGACGGACTGACAATTTACAGCGGCGGGAAAGAAGCGGCTTGGGTGAACGGCGGAATCCTATATCAAATCAGCGGCGACGCGAACCTCTCAAGCAGCCAAATTGAAAAAATCGCCACTAGTCTGTAACTCATCAGATAACGTGCTATAATTTACTCATGACTATTAGAACTCGTTTTGCGCCAAGTCCGACTGGCTATATTCACTTAGGCAACGTCCGCACCGCGCTATACACATACCTTGTTGCCAGAGCACATCAGGGAGATTTCATCTTACGCATTGAAGACACAGACCAGGCTCGGTTTGTCGAAGGCGCAGAAGAAATGATTTTGGAAACCTTAAATTGGCTAGGACTGAATTGGGATGAGGGGCCAACTCTTAACAATCCAAAAGAAGAGTCTGGCAATTTTGGCCCATATCACCAAACGGATCGCCGCGACATTTACATAAAATGGGCGAAGAAAATGATTAGCGAAGGACTAGCTTACGCTGATCCGTACACGCCTGAAGAAGTGCAAATTTTCCGCGACAAAGCCAAGGCTGAAAAACGAGCATTTTTATATCGCGACCATCGTCCAGAAAATCCGCCAGAGTGGCAGCTCGGGATGCCGCTGCGCTTCAAAGTTCCGGAAATTAAGCGATATTCTTGGAAAGACGCCGTTATGGGTGAGTTGTCGGCTGGCCCAGAAGCTTTGGACGATTTCATTCTGATCAAAGCAGACGGTCTGCCAACCTACAATTTTGCACACATCATTGACGATTTCGAGATGCAAGTCACACACGTGATTCGCGGCTCGGAATATATTGCAAGTACACCTAAATATCTGTCGCTTTACGAGGCGCTTAAAATTACACCACCAATTCTGGCGCACGTGCCACACATTATGGCGCCATCGGGAAATAAAAAACTTGGCAAGCGTGACGGCGCTAAAAGCGTAACTGAATATCGATCAGAGGGAATTTTGCCGGAAGCGATGCTTAATTTCTTAGCGCAACTTGGCTGGAATGACGGCACGGAACAGGAAATTTTCAGTAAAGCCGAGCTGATTGAAAAGTTCTCGCTTGATCGCGTTCAAAAATCTGGCGCGCGATTTGACGAACAACGACTCATTTGGCTGAACGGTCAATGGATTCGCTCACTTAGCTTGGACGATCTTTATTCTCGCTGCCAACCGTTCTGGGGCGAAGAAGCTAAAAACGCCGACGAATCTTATAAAAAGCGCGTTCTGGAATTGGCGCAAGACCGCTTGAAGACACTGCAAGATTTGCCAAAATTAACAAGCTATTTCTTCGTTGAGCCTGAAATTGACACGGAATTAATTGACGGAAACAAACAACTTCGCAAATTGACCGACGACGAGCGACGAGGTTTATTATCAATTGCTCGCCAAGAATTCGAGAAAATTACAGATTGGACGCCAGAAACAATTCAGAATTGCCTTAACCAACTACTGGAAACGACGGGGCAGAAGCCGGGTATTTTGTTTAGTCTGGTGAGAATTGTGACAACGTGGGCGCCGTTTAGTCCGCAACTTAACGACACGCTGGCGCTAATTGGCAAGGAAAAAACTCTGCAAAGAATCGATAATTATCTACAAAAATAGTTTATTCGTGCGCCGAAAATGCTATACTAAGCATAAGCATGAATGTTGAAAAAATAGATAAATCAGGACAAAAAAAGAACGCTCGCTGGGAGTCGTTCAAAGAATGGGTAAAAAAGCATATTCTGGCAATCGTACTCGTGGTGAGCGCAGCGGTTATTGCTGGAGTTTTCATAATTGCAATTCACTCAATAAAATACGAGCAGACTGCTAGCGTGGATCTGAAATTACCAGCCAAAAAACCCGCGCCGAAGAAGTTTTATTCGCCGCTAACTGGCGTGGAAATCGCGAACGAAGCCGTCACAAAGCTACCCGTAACTGGCGTGATGATTGAGAATAGTCCAGCCGCCAGACCGCAGTCAGGACTGAAGAAAGCTGGCGTGGTTTACGAGGCCGTGGCGGAGGGCGGAATTACTAGGTTTTTGGCGCTGTACCAGGGAGATAAACCCGCGCTGATCGGTCCAGTACGAAGCTTGAGATTGTACTATTTGAGCTGGGCGGCGCCGTATCAAGCATCAATCGCGCACGTTGGTGGAAGTCCCAACGCTTTATCTCAAGTCAGAAACGGCAATTATCGCGACATCGACCAGTTCTTTAACGACGGATCGTATTGGCGATCTCGCGACCGCTACGCGCCACACAACGTCTACACTTCAGGAGAAAAACTTGACCAATTGAACAGTACAAAAGGCTATAACAATTCCGAATTCACCAGCTTCGCGCGAGCAGACGGCAAGCCCGTAGAATCGCCAAACGCCACATCTGTAAACATAAACCTCAGCAGCTCACTCTACAACACCTCATACGCTTACGACAAGGCGTCGAATTCTTACCTCAGGAGCATGGCTGGCGCGCCACACGCTGATAGGGAAGATGGGCAAATTGCTCCAAACACCGTTGTGGCTATGGAAGTTGGCGTTGAAGCTCGGGCTCAAAATTACGATGGCTACGAAGATGTCAAAACGACAGGATCCGGCAAGGCTTACATTTTCCAAAATGGCACAGTCGCCACTGCCACTTGGTCAAAAGCAGACATAAATTCGCCGCTTAAATTGACAGACGAATCCGGAAAAGACGTCGCCTTAAATCGCGGACAAACATGGATTGCAGCCTTCACGCCAGGAAGGGGAAGTGTTTCATGGCAATAGATCCGGCATCTAAAACTTTGCGCGAGTACAAACAATATTATTACCGAAAAGTCACATTAGTCTTATTATCAGCGAGCGCCTGCATTATATTGGGGCTGGGAATCGCACTCCATTTCACGGCAATTTCCATATTCCAGCTAAATTTCTGGATTATCATTTTAATTACCGCCATCTTGCAAATCCTATTTTCAATTTCTATCGTTAAGATCATCGCTGCGCCGCTTAATAAAATTCTGGCGGCACTTTCTCATAAAATTGGCGAACCGACCACCGACACTCCGCCAAATCCTAACGATAAACGCTACGAAAAAACTGGATTTAAGACGGCGCTTCAGGCAATTTATGGCGATTATCAACCAGAACAAAAACCAGCTAGCGACAATGACAAGCCAAAAATCCCGCTCACTCAAGCTCTGAATCAAGCCAGCACCGGCGTTGTGATTCTTAATTCCAATCAGAAGATTATCTTCGCCAATTCCGCCGCCCCGATTTCCAGGAACGCAAAAGGCGAGGATTTTCTGGCGCTTGATTTTCTAAATGAACCAAGCATTTCCGATTGGCTTCACGAAATCGCCAATGAGAAAATTAAAGCCGAGCGCCGTTGGCAACGCATTAGCACCAACCCCGACATCATCCAAAAAACACGAATATTCGACATTGTGGTTTCATTCGAGAAAGGCGCCGCCGCCGAAACTGTCATTTTCCTCATCGACAAGTCTAAAGGATATTTGCCAGAAGAAGAGGACCTTAATTTCATCTCATTTGCTGCTCACGAACTCCGCGGACCGATTACAGTTATTCGTGGCTATCTGGACATTATCAACGAAGAGTTTTCTGGACGCTTGCAGGGCGACGAAAGACAGCTTCTTGATAGGCTGGTCGTTTCGTCCAACCGCTTGTCTAGTTACATTGACAACATTCTTAACGTTGCCAGATATGATAGGCACCACTTGAAGGTTTATCTGCTGGAAGACACTGTCGCTAATATTTACGCCTCGATTGCCGATGATATGCAGCTTCGCGCCTCGACTCAGCACAGAATGCTCAGCGTCAATATTCCAGATGATCTCCCAACCGTAGCCGCTGATCACGGAAGTATCGGGGAAGTAATTGGTAATCTAATTGACAATGCTATTAAATACAGTTTTGAGGGCGGGTCCGTAACCGTTTCCGCCGAGCAAAAGGGTGACTTCGTGGAAGTGTCTGTTGCCGATAACGGAATTGGAATGCCAGCGAATGTCGTGGACAATTTGTTCCACAAGTTCTATCGATCACACCGATCACGCGAGGCTGTGGCTGGGACGGGAATCGGGCTTTACATCTGCAAAGCTTTTGTCGAATCTCACGGTGGCTCGATAATCGCTCGATCCCGCGAAAACGAAGGCTCTGTCTTCTCGTTCACTTTGCCAATTTATGCTACAGTTAAAGATAAATTGCTAGAAGACGGGCAGTTGAATAATCAATTGATACGAAAGGGCGGCGGCTGGATAAAAAATCACGCTATGTATAAGGGCTAGGAGGAATTATGATAAAGACAATTTTATGCGTGGAAGATGACCGATTTATTGGCGAAATGTACGTCAGAAGTTTACAAAAAGCGGGCTACGATGTGACGTGGGTGGTCGACGGGAATGACGGGCTAGTGGCGGCGCGCAACCAGAACTTTGACTTGATAATCTTAGATTTGATGCTACCAGAGCAACGCGGCGACCAGATTTTAGACGCGCTGAGAAATAACAATGTCGATTTGGTTCCGAATAGTAAGATTTTAATTATGACCAATTTTGAGCAGGACGAGGCTTCGCGTAAATCTGTCATGAGTCGTGTTGACGGATATCTAATTAAGGCTGACATTACGCCGCGGAATTTGATAGATGTCGTTAAGCAGATGAGTAGCGACGATTGAATATTTTGACGCAATGAAAAATGAAACTGAGGATATTCGTAGAAAGTGTCTACACTATGACAATACGTCTTCTTATCTGGAATGCTCTCCGCTAGGTTTGAGCTTTAGTGAAGCAGAAAGGATATTAAGTGGTTGGCATTCATTCGAGAGTCCAGACATATACACTAAATACAATAAAACAGTATATGGTCTTGAGCATTTTAAATACGACGCTCGTAAACGTAACAAAAACGGAAGTCAGCAACGCAGAGACGAGATAAAAATAAAGCAATCTTCAAATATCATCAAGAAATGGCAACTGTTTTTTTGAATACAGTAGTTTTTATCATGGCTGCCTACCGTTTTGGAGTTTACTTTATATTTAGCGGTCAAGAACTCCTCAAGCAAATATCCCCAGAGGTACTCTCCGAAGATATAACGAAATCTCTCTTCTATTACTAGACAATA
>CALHQU010000006.1 GCA_938038145.1 uncultured Candidatus Saccharibacteria bacterium | reverse complement strand
TCTTTCTGGTGCCTCTTAAATCTTGGTCTGGAACATTTGGGTTTATTTGGAAAAACAAGCGATCAGCTTCTTTGGCGGACAATTCCGCGCATTTAGCGCCCTCTAATAGACTCTCGTTACTTAACCATGACATATTTGTTATTTTACAATAATAACGTAATAAAATCAATAGGCATCTATATCTAATCAAAGAGAAAACCCGCTCCGTGATGGAGCGGGTGTGGGTGGAACCTCCTTTCTGTATCTATCTGTCTGTAGGTTCTCCGTTGAGGGGTGCTAGTCGATTAAACTAACACCCCTCAACGAGATGGGTTACCTCTCCGAGTGTGCCGTCTGACGACGGCGCGCCCAAATGAGGAAGCCTCCGAGAGCCACTAGCGCGACCGCGCTGGTGACTACGTCTCCACTTGTACCAGTGACCGCCAGCTTCTTGTGCTGGGGTGCTGGTGTGGGGATAGCCGAGGGCGTAGGCTCCTTATACCGTTCAATAACGGGAGTGGGGAGCGGTACAGGCCTACGAGTAGGCGTTGTGCTCGGACTCGGAGTCGGTGTCGCTGACGGACTCGGCGTGGGTGTCGACGGTGTTGTCGACGGGCTCGGAGTCGGCGTGACCGACGGGCTTGGTGTCGACGGACTCGGACTCGGTGATGCCGACGGTGTCGGAGTGACCGACGGAGTCGGCTCCGGTGTGGGGCTCGTCGACGGGGTCGGCGTGGGTGTCGACGGGGTTGGCGTCGAGCTTGGGCTCGACGTCACTGACGGCGTTGGAACTGGCGTCTGAGTCACGCTCGGAGTCGGCGTGGGTGCCGGACTCGGAGATGTCGACGGTGCCGGTTCCGGCGTCGTGCTTGTCGACGGAGTCGGGCTAGGACTCGGCTCCGGAGTAGGAGCCGGCGTGGGCACGGGGATCGGTTCCGGCGTAGGTGCCGGGGTCGGGGTCGCAGAGGGAGTGGGTGTAGGCTGAGGAGCAGGCGTCGTGCCGTCTCCATCAGTCCCCCCATTAGCCTTGATCTCGACCGTCTTCTCGTACTGGACGCCGTTGATCGTAGCCACGTTTGTGACAGATTTCGCACCGTCAGGATTCACCGGATCCGGGGTGTAGGTCACGCAGACCTTCGCGTTCTCGGGAGCCATCATCTTGATGGTCTTGTCGTCGACCCGAGTAGCTGCGACCTTGACAACGGTCTTCGGATCCCACGTCTCATCGGTAGAGCACTCGACAGCGGTCGAGAGACGAGTATTCTCGTCGTGAATCGTGTACTCGGTGCCAGGCGTGGTGACCCAGCTGATCATCCAAGAGACAGTGTTGTCAGGATTGACCCACCCCGCCTTGAAGTTGTCCACGGAAGCACGGCTGTAGTGAGCGGGACCGCAGTCCTTGTCGCACTTACCGTCTCCGTCGGAGTCACCGAACGTGACGATCGTCGTCTTGCCATCCAGGATGAGATTGGAAGTGTTCTTACCCACTGCCGTTTCCTGAATCCTGGCATTCGCCCACCAGTGACCGGAGACATTAGTCTTATCGGTCATGGAGTCGGGTACAGTGGTGACAGTACAGGTGAGCTTGCTGTCGGCAACCTTGCAGTCACCGATCTTCTCGCCGCTGTCGAGCGTGAAGGGGAACTCGGAAGCCCACTTGAGGTCGACGTTGGCATAGACGGTGAACGTCTGACCAACCTCAAGTTTGTCTGCCGCCCACGTGCCGTTCACAGACACCGTCGAGGTGACGTGAGTACCGGCAGAGGTGACCTTGGTGATTTCAGCAGTCATGGGGTGGCCATCCGCGTAAGACGGAGCGACCACACCCCCGAAGAGGGACATAGTAAGAATCGCGACGAGGGTCGCCACGATTGAGACCCTCAGCGGAGTCCTGTTACGGTGGTGCATTTTCGCACCATCCTTTCTCTCGTGAATGATAGATACAGATGTTAAGGTTCTTTTATCCAGCTAGGCTGGAAATCAAGAACTTACTCGAACATCAGTACCTAGACGGACTTTACTATTTTATCATAAAAAATGAAAAATGCAATAGTAACGCAAAAATCCCGCCAGAATCGACGGGATTTAATTGCCTGAAATATAAAGATTACAGAGAGTTCTCTACTTTAATGCCAGGGCCCATAGTTGTGGCAATTGCAACGCTCTTAACGTAAACGCCCTTTAAGCTGGATGGCTTTTGGGAGTTCAAACTGGTTAAGAATGCGCGTGCGTTTTCTGACAATTTTTCAGCGCCGAATGACACCTTACCGATTGACAAGTGAACAATGGCTTGCTTATCAACGCGGTATTCAACTTTTCCGGCTTTTGCTTCAGAAACGGCTTTAGCGACGTCAGTGGCAACAGTGCCAGACTTTGGATTTGGCATCAAACCGCGTGGGCCAAGCAAACGTGCGTATTTACCAAGCTTTGGCATGTACTGTGGAGTTGCGACCAAAATGTCGAAGTTCAATTCTTCCTTGTCTAATTGGCTTAGGAATTCTTCGTCACCGATGATGTCGGCGCCAGCTTTTTTAGCGGCAGCGTGTTCTGATTCTGGTGCGAAAACAGCAACTCGAACGTCCTTACCTGTACCGTGTGGCAATGCTACGGTTGAGCGGATGTTTTGGTCGGCTTGGCGTGGGTCAACGCCTAAGCGGATGTGGATTTCAACACTAGCGTCGAACTTGACTGGGCTGGTTTCAGTAGCCAATTTCAAAGCTTCGTCTAAGCTGTACAATTTGTTCTTTTCAACGTTTTTTGCAGCGTCTTGATATTTTTTACCGCGGCGCTCCAAGCGTGGACGAGTAACTGGCTTCGGACCCTTCTTTACGTGAGCTTCGGCGTCGTCTGATTGTGGAGTAGTGTCGCCAGCTTCCTTGCGAGCTTCTTTCTCTGCTTTTTCAGCGGCTTCGTCAAGAGCTTTTTGGCTACGCTTGCCAGATTTAGCAACAGTAGCTTCGCGCTCAGCGACAACGTCTTTGTCTTTGTTGTCGTGAGGCTTGCTTGCGTCTGTAGCTTCTGCAATTGCTGCTTCAATTTCAGCGATTGTGTTTTTTTCGCTGACTTCTAATTTTAATTCTGCTGCTTTTTCTAGCAACTCGGCTTTCTTTGCCATAAAAATCCTTTCTGTGGTACGAACGGCAATTTGTCATCTTAACAAACCAGCCTCCCAACATTGATTGATAATGTTGAAATTATACCATATTTTCAGATATTGAGGCAAATGTTTGATAAAATAGTAATTATGGATATAACAATTACAAACATACAAGCAAGGCAAATTTTAGATTCGCGTGGAAATCCGACGGTTGAAGCGGACGTGACTTTGAGTGACGGTTCGTTCGGTCGTGCGGCTGTTCCGTCTGGCGCAAGCACTGGCTCTTTCGAGGCTGTTGAGCTTCGGGACGGCGAGCTGGCGTTTGGCGGTAAAGGTGTGCTTCGTGCGGTCGAAAATGTCAATGGTGAGATTGCGCAGGCTTTGAAAGGTTCTAATCCGTTCGACCAGACCGCAATTGATGAAAAAATGAAGAGTCTGGACGGTACGCCGAATAAGGCACGTTTGGGTGCGAATGCGATTTTGGCGGTGTCGCTGGCTGTGGCGAAAGCTGCCGCTAAGTCGCGTGGCGTGGAGCTGTATCAATATGTCAATAGCTTGGCTGGAAATCCTACAATGTGCTTGCCGATGCCGATGATCAACGTAATGAACGGTGGTCAGCATGCGTTGGGCGCGACTGATTTTCAGGAATATATGATTATTCCAACTAGCGCGGCAACTTTTGCGGACGCAGTTCGAATGAGCGCGGAAGTTTTTCACGCGTTGGCAAAAATCCTGAAAGACGAAGGCTACCCTACGACGGTTGGCGATGAGGGAGGTTACGCTCCTCATGTCAGGAATGGTAATATGGAGCCTATTTTGTTACTATCTCGCGCCATCGAGCAGGCTGGCTATAAATTAGGCGTGGACTTTGGCTTTGCGCTGGATGTTGCAGCGAGCGAGCTTTACAAGGACGGCAAATATAACTTGGCGACTGAGCACCGAATTCTGTCGGCTGACGAAATGATTCGCACGTATAAAGCTCTGCTGGAGCGCGTCCCTGTTCTCTCGATTGAGGATGGATTGAACGAAGAAGCTTGGGAGGATTGGGAGAAAATGACGGCTGATTTGGGCAATTTTGCGCAATTGGTTGGCGATGATCTTTTGGTGACGAATGTCGAGCGATTGAAGCGCGGAATTGAAGAAAAGGCTGGCAATGCGATCTTAATCAAGCCGAACCAAATTGGTACGTTGACCGAGACAATTCAGGCTGTTTTGATGGCGAAGAATGCTGGCTGGAATACGGTGATGAGCCACCGATCTGGCGAGACGGAGGACGTAACGATTTCTCATTTGGCGGTCGGTTTGGGCACGGGTCAAATTAAGACTGGCTCGATGTCGCGGTCAGAGCGAATCGCCAAGTATAACGAGCTGCTGAGAATTGCGGAAAAGCGCCCAGATTTGGAGATTGCGCATCCGTTTGTGAAGTAACTCTTACAAAAAGACTTCCCCGTAATTCAGAGGAAGTCTTTTTTATTTGGCGATTTTTTGACAATTATTCGAGGATTATCTTCTTAAAAACTCAATTTCCCCGCCCTCATTGATTCGGACAATTTGCGACGGTTGAGCGTCGGTGACTTCTCCAGAATCGACATAAATCGGCACTAATTCGTGGAAGTAATTTATCGCTTCGGTGACGTTCTTTGCCGGTTTTTCTCCCGATGGATTTGCACTGGGCGCAACCAAAAGACCGACGGTTCGAATCAATTCCGCCAGCGGAGATTCTGGTACGACTCTGAATGCGAGAGTTCCGTCGTTCCTCGGAAGATGTGGCAGAAAATCAGGACTCACTTTGGTGATGATTGTCGTTGGTCTATTTTTGGAGATTTCTTGATATTTGTGTTTGATCGACGGCGTGAGATTAGGAATGTCGTCAATATCCGCAACCAAAATAATGACCGGATTATTCAAAGGGCGCCGCTTAACTTTGTATAATTTCTCGACGGATTTTTCTGAATTGGCAGCGGCTAATATTCCATAAATCGTGTCAGTTTTAGCAATTATCAATTGCTCATTTTTAAGTGCGGAGATTACACTGTTGTCTAAAATATTCTTCACAATCATTTATTTTACCATAAAATAACCCCGAGAAGTCCGGGGCTATTTGCTAAAAGTTCTGTAGATTAGTCGACGACTTCAACGCCCATTGAGCGTGCTGATCCGGCGATAACTTTCATTGCGCCTTCGATGTCGATTGCGTTCAATTGATCTTTTTTCGCCTCAGCGATTTCTTGCAATTGTGCGCGAGTAATCTTACCGACCTTGTCTGAGTGTGGCTTGCCGCTGCCCTTTTGGATGCCAGCTTTCTCGCGAATCATATCGTCAACTGGCTGACCAAGTGAGTTCCAAGTAAATGTTCGGTCTTCGTAAACTTGAATGTGAACAATTACATCCTTACCCATCATGTCTTTTGTAGCGTCATTGAATGGATTAATGAAGTCCATCATGTTTAGTCCCCACTGACCAAGCGTTGATCCCACTGGAGGACCTGCTGTTGCTCGACCGGCTGGAATGCGTAATTTCAAATTACCAATAATTTTCTTTGCCATAGTTCTTCCTTATAGTTTGTAGTGCGTAACTCGAATATTATATCGAAAAATGCTTAAAATTGCAAGCTAAACTTTTTTAACCTGCAAGGCGTCCAACTCGACTGGAGTGTCACGGCCAAACATGCTGACCATAACCTTCAAAGTACCCTTAGACGCGTCAATTTCGCTCACGGCGCCATCAAAGCCCTTGAACGGACCGTCGATAATTGAAACAACTTCGCCCTCTGAGAAGTCAATCTGATGCTTTGGCTCTTCAACGCCCATTCGCTTCTTAATCTTCGCAATTTCTTTTTCAGAAACTGGAGTTGGTGTAGTATCGGCACCCACAAATCCTGTAACGCCCGGTGTGTTGCGGATAATGTACCAAGTTTCGTCGGTCAATTTCATCTCAACCAAGACATAGCCCTGGAAAATCTTAGCTTCAACAATTTTACGCTTACCGTTGCGAATCTGGATCTGCTTCTCCTTTGGCACGATAACGTCAAAAATCTTATCAGCCATATCAACGCCGTTGATTCGTTGGCGAATTGATTCAGCGACTTTTTCTTCGTAGCCAGAATAGGTATGGATTGCATACCATTGCTTACTGTCGTCATATCGTTTTGAACTCATAATCTCTCCTTTACTTCAAAATTTGGTTAAAGCCCCAGTTGAATGCGGCGTCAAGTAATAAAATCAGAACGACAAACGCAAAGGTAAAAATAAGCACCGCCGCTGTCATTGCCCAAGTTGCTGAGCGGGTTGGCCAGCGAACTAGCTTCAACTCTTCCCAAGCGCCCTTGAAATATCCAATCAATCCGCCTTTTTCGCCAGATTTTTTAGACGCTTTTGTGGTGATTTTTGTTGGTTTATTGATTTTTTTCGCTACAGCTTTTTCTTTTTTTGGCGCGTCGTCGGTAGCCTTGATTCGACGAACCGTAGTTTTGCTGCTTGCCTTGCCTTTCTGTGCCATATTTTCTCCCAATTTAAAAAGTCTGTTTTTCACAGACTGTCAATAGTCATTGTAATTCATCCGAGCCAAAAAAACAAGTTGACCGAATATTATTTGAACTCTTTTAGTTTGAATCCAAACGTCGATCCATGGTTTAATCGGCTTTCTACCTCAATTTTACAGCCCAATTTCTTCGCCAACTTAGCGGAAACATATAGACCTAATCCCGTGCCTTTTGTCTCGCGAGTTCTATAATCTTCTGCGCGGTAAAACTTGTCGAAAATTTTTGCTATGTCGGCTTTGCTAATGCCAATTCCCGTATCAATAACCTTGAAGGTGATTTCGCCAGATTTATTTTTCTTGATTGATAAAGTTATGGAGCCCTTTTGTGTGTATCTAATGGCGTTGGTGATGAAGTTTTGGAGAATTTCCTCCAGATATAGACGAGAAACCTTAACTACGCCAAGTCTCCCGCCGATATCCAAATTGAAAGCCAAACCTTTTTCGCCCGCCTGAGGTGAATATTCGGAATTTATCTGAGCCGCCAACTCCGTCACGTCAATTATTTCCGTTTCATCGGCTACTCCTCGCTCTGCGCGTGATAACGTACTGAGGTCGTTGATCATTCGCGCCAGGAACAAGATTTGCTTATGAGATTCGTCAATGGCTTCGGGAATTTTACTAGTCATTTTACGCTCGACCAACAATTTGGCATTGCTCAGCGAACCTTCAGCAATAGCAATTGGCGTGCGTAATTCGTGGCTAACTACGCTAATAAACTCATCGCGCTCCTCTTCGAGGCTCTTAGTCTTCGTGATGTCGCGTAAAATAAGTACATATCCGTCCGGTGTCATCTTGTCGCCGCCCTGAACTGGCGCAAGCGTAACTTCCAGGCGAATATAATCGCCATCTTCGATTTTCATTAAGACGTCGTCGCGCTGGCGAATTGCGGAAGATTTGGTAAGTTCCTTAAAGATGTCAATCGGCTTTTTATCCGTCGTTTCAAGGTTCAGGACTTGACTGATATGTTCGCCGTTAATTCCGCTGTTCGTGTCAATCAAATTAAGCGCCGCAGAATTGTACGTATTGATAATTCCATGCTCGTCCGTACTGAGGATTGCGTCGGTAATATTATTGATAAGCGTGATCATCCTTTGATGTTCACTAAGGCTTTTTTTATCATTTTTACAATCAGATTTATCGCTAATTTCCGACAATATTTTATGTAAAACAATAGCTATAACACCTAAAACAACACTCAGAGTGATCAATAGAAAAATTAGCGCCCACATAGCTAAAGTATAACATAAGCATATGCGTTTCTATATGTATGGCGAATATTTTTTCAATTCATTTCGGTGGATTTTATAATGCGGGTCAAATTTGGCAACCTCGTCCCAGAATTTTGTCGAGTGATTCATATGCCTAGTGTGGCACAATTCGTGGATAATTACGTAATCAATTAGCTCAAATGGCAAGTTCATCATCCCGATATTCAAGCTAATCGTCCCAGATGAAGAGCAACTTCCCCAACGACTTGATGAGTGTGTGATTTTACTCCGAGCAAAAGAAAAGTCGTGTTCTTTCGCTAAAAACGACAATCGCCTTGGTAAATATGACTTGGCTTCTTTTCTGAGTGCGACCAGAATTTTACTGCGGATAAGTTGTTGGTTTGCGGCCGATTCGACGGATTCTGCCTCGTTGATTTCTGCCAATATCTGCGTTCCGACAATTTTTACACTCGAAGGTTTCGCGGTCGTTTGTATCAATAAATTATGGCTTTTGCCAATTTGCTGATTTTTCGTGTAAGAAAGTTTTTCTCTGTATTGAGAAACTAATTCGCGGATCTGCTTTCGAGAGGTTTTAATCAATACCTTTGCGGTCAACAGCGGCGCATATGGTGGCATTGTGATTTGTATTCGTCCATCTGGCGCAATTTTCAAACTAACAGTTTTCGCCAGGCTGCGTTTTTTAACGACAATTTCTCCGAATTCTTCGTCGGTAATAATTGTCATAACTAACCTATGTTAATGCGATTTCCGGCAATTGGGCGGCGTGGGGCTTCTGGGCGACTGGCGCCAATTTGCTTAAGAACAGTGCGAGCCTGACTACTTAAGGTGTGGCGACCGCTAATCACGACGTAAGATTCGCTGCTGTGCGGCGCTGAAAACTGCTTCAATCGTCGCTCGAAAGATTCGTCATTTCCGCCGTAAGCCTTTATCCAGCGATGTTTGGCTGTGGCGGGATCGGTTTGCACCCAAACAAATAGGACTTTATATCCATATTCCCTGGCAAGGCGATTGATACGCATACGATTCGTACGCTGATCCGTTGATCCGTCCAAAATGACAGTTTGCTTAGTCTTCAAAAATTCTTCCAAAAGCGACAATGTTGCGTCAGAAATGGTTTTTGTATTGTCCGTAAAAACTTCAAATTGTCGAGAACTTACCACTGGAGAATTGAAAATCTTCGCAAATTCTACAGCGAATTGCGTCTTCCCTGAACCTGGCGCACCAACCATGGCGATAATATGCGGAAGTGAAGGTGATAAAGGTTTCATATTGAAAAATTATAGCAGATTTTTGACTAATAAAAAAGATTCCCTTTCAAGCGAGAATCTTGGCAGGAGTGGAGGGACTCGAACCCCCGACACCTGGTTTTGGAGACCAGTGCTCTAGCCACCTGAGCTACACTCCTATAGCAACTATTTTATCACGAATTAGCTTTGTCGCAAATGTTAAAATTGTGAAAAATAAAAACTCGTGAAAAAGATCCCAAAATCCCTTGAAAAAACATAAGCGTAGTTCTACAATTAACTCAGAGATGAAAATTTTAATGCTTGGGTGGGAACTTCCTCCGCACAATAGTGGCGGACTTGGCGTTGCTTGTTATCAGATGTCGAAAGCACTTGCCTCAGAAGGCGTTGATATCGACTTTATCATTCCCTACACCGCCGAACATCCTGGAATTGACTATATGAATATCTATTCAGCTACTCCTTTGCCGCCGAATTATCACGATTTGGGTGCGTATAATAACGGTTCAGAGGAAGACCGTGAAAACGCTAAGGACGAGTATGGTCTTTCGCCGATGCGCGCTGTACAGAGGCGTTACGGTAAATATGTTCGGAAGTTTGTAAAAAATCATCAGCCCGACGCGATTCACGCGCATGATTGGTTGACGATGGAAGCTGGAATAATTGCTAAGGAAATGACGGGCGCACCGCTGATTGTACATGTTCACGCGACGGAGTTTGACCGTTCTGGCGAGCAGTCAGGAAATCCTCTAGTTCACGAAATTGAGCAACAAGGCTTGTTGATGGCTGATCGAATAATTGCCGTTAGTGAAATCACGAAGGAAATAATTGTTAAGAATTATCACATTCCGCCAGAGAAAATTGAGGTGGTTTATAACGCGATTGATTTGGCTGATTTGCCGCCACACGAGTACGACGCCAGCACTTACAGATATTTGGAGGAGCTGAAAAAGGACGGCTATACGGTTGTTGGCGCGTTGACGCGACTCACGGTTCAGAAGGGTTTGACGTATTTTGTGCGAGCTGCAGCGAAGGCGCTTGATAAATATGAGAAGATTGTTTTTGTTTTATCTGGAAATGGCGAGCAAAGAGACGAACTGATTGAGCTGGCGGCAGATTTAGGGATTAGCGATAAGATGATTTTTACGGGATTTGTGCGCGGAAAACAGTGGCGAGATATTTACTATTTGATTGATGTTTTTGTGATGAGTTCGGTTTCTGAGCCATTTGGTTTGACTGCCTTGGAGGCGGCACATCATGACACGGCGCTACTTATTAGTCGTCAATCTGGCGTCGGCGAGGTTCTGAATAATATTATGCGGTTTGATTATTGGGACGTGAATAAATTGGCGGATGAAATTGTTAATATCGCTGAATCGCCTGCCTTACAGAAATCTCTGAAGAAAAACGTTAAGAATGAATACGCGAGAATTTCCTGGCAAGACGCCGCTAGAAAATGTCTGAAACTATACAAAGGAGCGCTGGCATGAATAAAAATAAAGGAATAGTTTTATATCTACACGTACACCAACCGTGGCGAATACGCGAGTATAGTATATTTGACGTGGCTTGGAAGCATAATTATTTCTCTGGCGGTCAAAATCCAGATCAGGACAATCAAAAAATATTCCAAAAAGTTGCAGAAAAGTCGTATTTGCCGATGAATGCTTTGCTTGAAAAATTGCTGAAAAAATATCCTGATTTTAAGATATCGCTGAGTTTTAGTGGAACGTTTTTAGAGCAAGCCGAAAGGTTTAATCCTGAGGTTTTGGAGAACTTTAAGCGCTTGGTAAAGACTGGTCAAGTAGAAGTATTATCAAGTCCGTATCATCACAGTCTGGCGTTTTTCTATTCGCGCAAGGAGTTCGAGCGTCAAGTTGAGCTTCACCGCTGGAAGATTCGTGAGATTTTTGGTGCGGAAACGCGAGTTTTGGCAAATACAGAGTTGGCATATAGTGATGACTTGGCAAAATGGGCTGAGCAGGATGGCTTTAAGGGTGTGTTGGCTGAAGGCTGGGATCCGATTCTGAATTGGCGCAGTCCGAATTATGTATATCGCCCGAGAGGCACGAAGAAAATTGGATTGCTACTTAAGAATTATCGATTGAGCGATGATTTGGCGTTTAGGTTTAGTGATCGAAAATGGAATGAATGGCCGTTGACCGCGGACAAGTTTAATACATGGGTGGAAGATTCTGTCCGTTACGCGCCACTGCTTAACTTGTTTATGGACTATGAAACTTTCGGCGAACACCAGTGGGCGGAATCTGGGATTTTCGGCTTCTTTGAGAAGTTTGTTGATAAATGGCTGAGTGCTAGTGGCAATACTTTCTATACCGTTAGCGAGGCACTGGATGCGAATGCGCCTGCCGGTGAAATAAGTATGCCGTCGCCTGTAACGTGGGCGGACGCCGAGCGGGATTTGACCGCTTGGAATGGAAACAGCCTGCAGAAAGAAGCTTTGCGATATGTCTATGAGCTTGAAGATGAGGTCTTGAATAGTAAAGACGAAGGTTTGATTAGCGATTGGCGAAAATTGCAAACTTCAGACCACTTCTATTACATGGGGACGAAGAATTTTACCGACGGCGACGTCCATGCTTATTTTAGTCCGTACAATTCGCCGTACGACGCCTTTCTTTACTATATGAATACTATTCGTGATATGAAATCTCGATTGAGGAAATAGTCAGACATTCTTGCCAAATAAAAACTCCCTCTTAATGCGAGGGAGTTTTTGTATAATCCTGTTAAATTAGCTTTTACGCGCTTTAACTTCGTTACGACCAAGGTTTTTCTTAGTCTCAGTGTAAGTAGCGTGTTGTTTTGCAATTGGGTCGTACTTACGTAGTGTCAATTTACCCTGACCTTTTGTAGTGCGGTTCTGGGTGTTAACAGTAGTATAGTAAGTTCGGTGGTTGCTCAAGTTACTCACCAAACCAATCAGCTTTCGTTTCGTATTCTTCTTTGCCATCTCTTTACTCGTTAGATTTTATAAAACGTCTTGACTAATTATAGCATGGGTGAAGTGAAAATGCTAGTACCATGTCAGATTTTACTAATTTTTATGCTTACTTCGCCAATTGATAAGGCGCGCCGGACTCTAATCTTTCTTTTCCAAGTATAAATATTTATCCAGCCATTCGTCTGTCGGTTCAAGGTGTTTGTCGTCAATCTTTTTGAGCGGCATATTTTTTGCCATATCGTCAGCGAGCTCTAATATTACGTCCTTTAGCTCAATATTATCCTTGTAATAATCCGGTATGTTTTTATAGCCGACCCTCGCCCCAACAACATTTCCAGTTATTGCCGCCGTTGAATCTGAATCTCCGTCGTGATTTGCCGCCGCAATAATCGCCTCCTCAAAATCGTCTTGGTACTTGATCGAGCAATAAATAGCAATCGCAACCGACTCTTCGGCGACCCAACCCTCTCCGAGCTGATAAAGAGCTTCTTGATCTTCAACGTCAGATTTGGCTAAGCGAACGGCGTTATTAAATAGTTTGGTTAGCTCGGCTTTTTCGCTATCACAACCAATCTCAAAAGGATCTTGATCTCCATAAACCTTCTCGGTAGTCCAGTCGTTCATTTTCTGGATTGCGATTTGCACGGCTTCTTCTATCGATTTTCCGTCCAGTGCATAATAAATTATATATCCCAGCGCATACGCAGAAAGAATCGCCAGAGGATGCCCGTGAGTCAGCGCGCAAGATTTGGCGGAAATTTCACCAACAACGTCTTCTTTGCAATATAAAGCAATCGGCGCAATTCGCATAACTCCACCGCAGCCTTTACTGCCATTGAGACCGCCTTCTAACGTTCCCATCTCCCCTGAGGAAAGTGAATCAAGGCACGTCATTCCTGGACTTCGCACGGCATTTAATTCTGGAATATTTTTTATCCAAGCTACTGGCATGTGCTCGACCTGTCCAGCTTTTTGTTGCGTATCAAGCCAATCCAAATACGCCAAATATATCGCCCTCGACGGAAGCGGCGCTATGCCACGCGTTTGAAGTCGCGTAGATCGCCATAAAAGTCCGCAAGCTGTAAATAGTGTCATCTGCGTATCGTCCGAAATCATACCAATTCCATCCGCAAATCGAGTCGTTGACCTCGGCACTATGTCGCGCTCAAACTCTATTTGATAGCCGAGTGCATCGCCAATTGCCCCGCCTAGCATTGACCCGCGTACTTTATCAATTCTCTGCTCTATCGATTGTTTCATCATAACACCCTCCTAACCTTGTTAAGATTATATCATTAGCTCAGTTTTTAACAGTCGTTTTATAGTATAATTAAGATAAGGATAGCTTGTAATTTAACCGTGGAGAAAAACTCAAATGGGTCTATTTAACAAAGAGCCTTCAGATACACCAAAGGCGCCAGAATTTTTAGACAACGTCAATAGAAAAGTAATTGATGATTTAAAAACGACAATTAAAAAAGGTAGTAAGGTTTCTATAGCAGCAGCTTCTTTCTCTAATCTTTCTTTTTCAAGACGATCAGCTTCAGCTTT
>CALHQU010000005.1 GCA_938038145.1 uncultured Candidatus Saccharibacteria bacterium | reverse complement strand
ATAGCGCATAGCATCTTTGCACGCCTTACCCGTCACGATAATCATCAAACCTGTCGCAAACGGATCAAGCGTGCCTGTGTGCCCGACTTTTACCTTTTTGCCCGCCCGCGCCGATAGCACCCGCCGCAAGCGCGCCACCACGCCGAAGCTTGTCATGCCAGCCGGTTTATCGATCAAGATGATGCCGTCGTTCATGCTACCAGTATACTATAGTTGCTATATTGTAAAAATATGATACGATAGGCTTGTTCCTTAACAAACCACCTTGAGAGGACGGCGCTATGACGCCCGCGACTATTGCCATCATCGTTTCTATCATCACCTTTGCGATTATTATCGTGATGTGGGTGATAACGTTTAAGACTTTTAAGCAAGCATCGAAGATTATGCTTGCTATTTGGCTTGTCGTCTTGAGCGCAGCCCTGTACGGCTGCGCCAACATTATCTCCCTGCGGCTGACTGCGCCGACCGTGGCACAGTCGCTGGCAGCCTCAGGAATCCACCCCAGACAGAGCATAGCTCTGTCTATCGGGACTGGCCGCAACGACGACCAGCCCGTCTGGGCAACTATTGACCCGTCGACGTATGACGGGCACGCTGTGAAGATGAGTCTTCACGTGCGTTCTTCGTCTCGTCTGCGCGGCGACACCCTTACCTGCACTATTCCAGTACAGCGTAAGAGTATTGACCACGACCGCGACATTTCACCTGACGCTTCGTCGGTTACGTTCTTAATCTATAAGAACGCCCCGAGTGGGGTAAAAGAGCGCCGGTTTGCTGGCGTGCTCTATGACGAAGCGGAGAGTTATGGCGGGTGCGTAGGGCTTACGCTCGCCATCACTGGACCGGACGTTACTCTGGTCATTACGCTGAGCGAACAAGATCGCGCTCAGCTTGAAGGTAGGCGCTCATCCTGATCCCCTCCTTTCGTTAAGGAACCCCGCCACAACCAGTGGCGGGGATTTTCCTTTGAACATATTTGCCCTTTATTGCCCAGGAATCCGGAACTGCGCTGGATCGACGGGCGCCGATGGCGCTGCCGCCTGTACTGCTTGCTGCGGAAGCGGCGGCAACGCGGTCTCAAGCGTGTCCGGCACAGCGGCGCCAGACGTGCTATCGTTCGTCGACGGCATCGGCGGCAATGTCGAGAAGTCCGGCATTGGCGGCAATGGCGGCGGTGGCGGTAACGCCCCGTCTGCTGCCGGCGCTCCGCTTGGCGCGCCCGCGAGCGCTGCGTTTACAGCGGCGCGCGCATCATCTTGCGTGGGCTGCGGCGCGACTGCACTTGGCGCGACCGGTGCAGGCGGCTGTACTGCCGCCGCGTGATCGGTTGGCACAGTCACGGCGCCCTGCGCAAGCACATCAGGCACCGATGGTTCGGCGTCAGTGTGCGCTATCACAGCATTAAGCGGCGCTTGCGTACTCGGCGCATCGGACGCATATTTGCTTTTTCCGTCGTGGCTCAAGATTACTTTGTTGCGGTCGTCTTCGGCTGCGCGGCGCGCATCTTCGGCAGCTTGTTCGGTCGTTGCATTAAGCGTACCGCCAAGCGCCGGTTCAACAACATCGGGTAATTGCGTTTTCGGCGTCTCGATTCTCTCTTGGATAACCGGCTGCGCTGCCGCTTCGTCGAGCGTTTCGTTTGCGCGCGCAATATCACGCTGAATATCTTCGACCGATGGCGCAGCAGATTTGCTGACCGGTGCAGACGCCGGCGTCGCAGCCGCTAATTGCTCAGCAAGTTTTTCTTCCGCTGCTATGGCGTCTTTTTTATTTAATTCAGCGACTTGCTGCGCGTGCTTAGCCAGCACCGCTTCGGCGGCGCTCAGAGCCGCTTGGCTATTTTTCTCATCGATCGCCCGCTTCACTTCGTCGACATCGCCCTCCGGCTCGTGCGAAATCGCAAGCGTCCCGACACCGGATTCTTGCGCAGCTTCTTGCGGCGCTTTTGTTTTGCTGCCATTTGTCATCTCCGAGACGCGCACCGATTCGCCTTCTTGCGCATCTTTGCTGCGCGGAGCAGTCTCATCAACCTGGGCTTTTTTCTCGCCTTCTTCTAGTTTAGTCGCGATCAGCTGCTGGTTCGCGCCCGCCCCCATCAGCGACGCGGCGATCCGCATTACCGCCGAACTGGTCTTGCTATTGCTAAACCGTTCCGTTGCCGCCACAATGCCTGTCAGAAATGCCGTCGCAATCTGCTCGTCAATCATTTTCTTGTTCTCGCCGACCAGCACATCGGCAAGTGCATACAACAGTTCGCTATAACCGCTCGCGCGCGGATTATTCCACTCAATCCCGCCCAGGTGCGACGGCTCGTCCAGCGAAATCGACGTCACGGCAGCGTCGTGCAAAATCCGCCCATGGCTCTCAAGCGCGTGGTCTAAATCTGCCGTACTACGCACGCCAATCGCCAGCACCGCCTCAACGTTATAATCGCCTTGTGAAAATTCCAAGTCTTTATCGGTAATTGTCGTACGATATGGCGTAATAAAAATCTTTACGGCATCGTCAACAACTTTATAGCGCAAATGGTCAGCCTTCTCTTTATCCAAGGCAATAATAAAATCACGTAAAGAATCTGCGGTCTGCTCAAACGTCTTATCAGGATTCAAGAACGTAATTGCCGGCGGAATGTCGCCACTAAACACAGCCGTAGCGTGCTTCCCTAGCTTATTGAGGAAAATCGTCAATCCTAATGCTGCCGACAATTCGTCGACTGACGGGCTAGAACTCACCGTCACTAAAATATTAGTTACATCCTTGATGCTCTGGATTACTTTTTGCTTTGCTGATCCGTTTGACATGATTTTTCCTATGTTTGTTTTTTGTAATTACGCTTGGCATCACTATACCATAAGCAGCACCATAAAGTCAATATCTAAGCCACCTCTTTACAATTTATGCTATTTTCTGTATAATTCTTCCTGATTAGCGATACAAATCTATAGAGGTAAAGGAGAAACATGCCAATCATCAAATCCGCCATCAAGCGTGCTAAACAAACCTTAAAGCGCCGCGAGCGAAACATCAGCATTAAAAAAGACATTAAGACTGCTGTTAAAGCTTTCTCTGCAGAACCAAGCGCAAAAACTCTTGCTGCAGCACAAAGCGAAATCGACACCGCTGTTAAAAAAGGCTTGATTAAGAAAAACACTGCTGCTCGCCGAAAGAGCGCATTGAGCAAAATTGCTAAAAAAGCAGGTGTTACATTAGAAGCTGCCGCTAAAAAACCAGCTGCAAAGCCAGCAGCTAAGAAAACTGCTACTAAAAAAGCTCCAGCAAAGAAGCCAGCTGCTAAGAAAGCTGAAAAATAATCTGTAAAGATTACTAGAAAATACCCCGGAATTAACTGGGGTATTTTTATTTTCCAATTCCAACCAGTGCCGCCTCCACAAGCAGCCACGGATTTACAGAGGTTGTTTTCATTTGCAAGTCTGCCCGAAGTAGCGCGTCATTTATCCTTTTCAGTTTTTCCTTATCGACACCTTTTGCTGAAGATGCCAATTTTCGTAAAACATACGGATTAGCTGAAAAATCCGCAGCCACCAACTTACTGTCGCCGTCAGCCAAAACCAACGCCGTCAAGTTAGTTGCCTGCGAGGCAAGCAATCCCATCGTCTGATAAGCGCCATCAACGCCACTTTCCGACTCCAAATAGCTAATTATATCGTGAACCTTATCATAATCACCCGCCAGCGCCGAAATAAACAAATCAAACACATTCTCCGTCCTCGCCAGAGGTATGAAGTTGTCAATTAAATCATCCGTCACTTTTTCCGCCAGCGCCAATTGATCTAAAAAATTACTCAGTCGCAACTGATCAAATCCCAAACGATCAACAATTATCTCCGCTTGATGATTCGTTAATTCACACTCGCGAACCTTCGCCTCCGCCACGCACCACTTTAAAAGATGCGGTTTTTGACGATCACTAAGCGGTGAAAACTCCTGAACTTTAGCATTTTTTTGCAACCACTTATACGTTTTTGTTCGCTTATCAATTTTGTCTTCCGCCAGAATAATCGTCCTGTCATCATCAAACTTCATATCTGGAAGTTGCGACCAGACCTCAGAATTTTCGCCTAGTTTTGAAATCAAATACACCGACGAGTTCATAAACAGCGTCTGCCCAATTGCTATTTCCTGCATTCCAGCCAGCGTCAAATCTTCGCCATCATGTCGCGCCGCTTTTTCGTTGCCGAGCAGCTTAGCAATTGCTTGCCGTTTCTCGAATTCATTTTCGCCGTAAAAAAGATAAATCACTTCGCCTCCACTTGGCAAACTGGACAAATATGCGTACCGCGTCCAGAAACCTTCATCTTTATAATCTCTTGATCAGGATGTCGATGGCACGGCTGAGCTTCCCGACGAAATACGTGCGCAAACGACAGATAATTGCCTTTTCTGCCTTCGGCGTCAACGTAATTTTTATCCGTCGAGCCGCCCTGATCAATGCTCAATTGTAAAATCTGACGCAGTTCGTTAAACAAATCTTCCAATTGGTCATCACTAACGTTCCTAACGCGCGTCTGAGGGTGAATTTTCGCAGCCCACAGAGCTTCATCGGCGTAAATATTACCAACTCCAGCGATCACCGACTGATCAAGAAACGCTGGCTTGATCATTGAATTTTGCCGACGCCGAATTCGCTTAATAAAGTCACCCGCCTCAGTTTTTTTATCGAGCGGTTCCGGACCAACTTTCTGCATAAATGGCAAATTTTCTATCTCATCAGTCGGCATCAATTTCATCCAGCCGAACTTACGCTGATCATTGAAAAATAAGTGCGAACCATCCGCAAAATCAATTTGTACGCGCGTCGATTTATCTGGTAATTCACCAATCAAGCTATCGTTCGGATGACCGCCAGCAAAACTATTAGCCCCACGAAAAATCAATTGCCCAGTCATCTTAAGATGTATCACCAGCGAATAACGCGTATCAAGATCAATCATCAGCACTTTTGCACGACGTCGCACCGCCGTTACGTGCGCGCCATATAAAAATTGTTGAACGTCTGTGGGTGAATTAGGAAAACTCTTTGGCGAATCAAATACCGTCGCTCGCACAACAGCCTGACCTGGCAATAAATCCGCCAAACCGCGACGAACTGTCTCAACTTCGGGTAGTTCTGGCATTCGGCAAACCCTACAGCTTAAACAAAGCTTCTTCTTGACTTAGGCCAATTCCAGCCGCCATTTTCTTGCCGTCAGGAATTTGCTTCAAAAACATATCCAAAATCTCGTTTACATTAGCTTGCGCCGAACCCTTAGAGCCGCTACAATCCGACGTCCACAGACTCTTCACAACGGAATTGTCCTTCAAAGTTTCGAATTTGTAAATTTTACCGCTAGCACAAATTCCCCGCAAATCATTTTGCTGCTCAGTTAGCGGCGTGCCTTCCATCATTTTTCGCTTGTCAAGCGCATAAACCAGCTCCGTATAGGCCTTACTGTTATTGTCCAATTTTTTCTCTGCAATCGGCTTATCCAAATATCCCTCGTACGTTGTCATTTCGCGAGATTCTGGCGAAATAGTGATGCTATATGAGCGAAAATTCTCATTCGCTACAATCGGTCCGCGTACCGTCAATCGAACCGCGTTTCCCACGTCCGTCGACAACAAAGCAACTTGCCCTACGTTAACATTCTGATCTGTTGTTTGACCTGAATCATTTTTACCAAATAATGCTCGACCAATCGCAATAACCGCCGCTACTGCCACGACCGTGATAACAATAACCAGCAAAATTGGTACAAATCGAGAAAATGAATTTCGTCGTTGAATGTATTTCATGGCGTAATTATACCATATTTTCTACACTTCACCCCAATTTACGCCCGTGCCGACATCTACTTTTAATTTAATCGGCAATTCTGGACAAACGCCTTCCATTTCCGCTTTCATAATCTCGCTGACTTTCTGGACGTCTTCGGGTCTGCATTCCACCAAAATTGAATCGTGAACTTGTAAAATCGCGTCAGCCAAGCCCGACAATTTATCCTCCAATCGAATCATTGCCAATTTCATCAAATCCGCTTCCGTGCCTTGAATTGGCATATTCATCGCAGCCCTTTCCGCCGAAGATCGCACCATAAAATTGCTCGATTTTACATCAGGCGTTGGTCGTCGCCTGCCAAAATACGTTTCAACAAAACCCTGTTCTCGCGCTTGAGTTAAAATTTTATCCAAGTACTGACGAATCGGCTTTCGCACCTCAAAATAATGATCAATAAACTTTTTTGCCTCTGTAAATGACATTCCCGTAGCCGCCGCCAAACCGTGCGGGCTCATTCCGTAAAGTACACCAAAATTGATCACTTTCGCTGCTCGACGCTGAGATTTGCTCACTTCGTCAATTGATATTCCGTATGTTTCCGCCGCCGTTTTTGCGTGAATATCAACATCACTATTAAAGTCTTCAATCAACTTCTCATCGCCAGCCAACACAGCCGCCAGCCTCAATTCAAATTGCGAATAATCCGCGCCGACAAAAACTTTGCCATCACTCGGAACAAATGCCTGGCGAATTTTCCTACCCAGTTCAGTCCGCACCGGAATATTCTGCAAATTCGGATTTGTGCTGCTTAGTCGCCCCGTACTGGTTACATCCTGATTAAACGTGGTGTGAATTCGCCCATCAGTCGCCATCAATTTTGGTAACGCCTCAATGTACGTGCTGATCAATTTGGTCAATTCTCGATATCGCTCAATCAATTCGATAATCGGATGTTGTCCACGTAATTTGTCCAGCTCTTTCTGACCTGTTGAATATCCAGTTTTTCCCTTTTTTATGCCCGCAATTGGTAATTGCAATTTGGTAAACAAAACCTCAGAAAGTTGCGCTGGACTAGACGCGTTAAACTCGTATCCAGCCATGGAATACATTTGTTGTTCAAGCTCACCAACTTCCGCCGCCAGCTCATCGCCCATCTGTTTTAATAGCGTGTCGTCCAACTTCATCCCGCGTTTTTCCATCTGGAATAGCGCCCAAATTACTGGAAAATCAAACTCGTAAGCCACACGCGCAATTTGCGAATTGTTCGACATGTAAACTTTTTGTTCACGATAAATTTTATGCAAGCGAGCCAATTGATAAGGCGCGGAATTGTCATCAGAAAAATCACCAGACAGCGCATTCAAACTACGGTCGCGCTTCAGCGGATCAATCAAAAACGCCGCCTGCCCAACATCCCAAACTTCGCGAAAACGCACCGCCACGCCACGATTATCCAGTGCGTGATATAACTGCTTAACGTCCGCCGCGATCACAACTCCCTGTGCCAATAATTGCCACATAGATTGACTAATTTCATCAATTTTCGCCGTCCACGCCGACTCAGGATTTGAGCTTATGTAAATTACATCAGGCTCCGACGAATCGATATATATTATATTTTCCGACTCAAACATCGGCATGTCGGGCAATTTTTCAATTCGTGGAATATCCAACTTCGGTTCTTCTTTTTTCTCATTTTCTGCCATTCGCATCGTTCGCGGCAGTCGTCCAATTAGCGAATTAAATTCCAACTTCTGCAGAATTTCCGTTACTCGCGCAAAATCGCAATCATTAACATCCGCCACATCCCAGTCCAGTTCAATCGGCGCGTCCGTCCAAATTTCCGCCACTTGCTTGGTCAAATATGCCGACTCGCGACCATTTTCCAGCTTCGTTCGCAAAGCGCCTTTTTGCTCGTCCAGATGTTCATAAACTCCGTCCAGAGTTTCATATTCTTGCAATAATTTCACCGCCGTTTTCTCGCCAATTCCCGGCACTCCCGGCAAATTATCACTTGAATCACCCTTTAGCGCCTTCAAATCTAAGAATTGTTCTGTCCGAATTCCATATTTTTCTTCAAAATGTTCCGACGTGAACTCTTCGATATTCCTTAAACCATTTTTCATGGCGTAAACCTTGGTCATCGGTGATATCAATTGCAATGCGTCCAAATCCGACGTTATCAAGCACGTTTCAATTCCG
>CALHQU010000004.1 GCA_938038145.1 uncultured Candidatus Saccharibacteria bacterium | reverse complement strand
CGGTCGTTTGACGATTTGCAGCATAAATATAGCCGTTTTTGGGAAAACCTGTTTCCATATTTGCGCGAGCTGACGGATGTTGTGGCATCATATGACGATAGAATCATGATTTTCGAAGATTATCCCGATGGAAATTACGGCACGCAGGAACAATATCTCGGATTTTACGGCGTCAACCCTGACGTGTCGATGCCATTTAATTTTGAAGGTTTGGGCGCGAAATTCTCGGCGGAATCGTTTAGTACGATGGTAAATGAATTTCAGGGCATGATCAATCCTGATATTCATACGCCGGTGTATTGTTTTAGTAATCACGACCAAGCGCGAATCGCGACGCGTTATGGCGGTACAGAGCAGGCGCGGCTCGTTGCGCTGATGCAATTGACACTGCCGGGCCTGCCGGTGGTGTATTACGGCGACGAAATTGGCATGATGAATGGAGAATTGACCGCTGATGACATTCAAGATAATTTTAGTCCTGCCAATTCTGTTGTTGATAGCCGAGATCTGGAACGTACGCCAATGCAATGGAATGATTCGCAATTTGCAGGCTTTTCAAGTGCAAAACCTTGGCTTCCTATTAATGATAATCACACGAAGATTAACGTTGATAGCGAAAAAATCGTAAACGATTCCCTGCTTAATATACACCGAAAGCTGCTAAAATTACGCCAAACCTTCCCGATTCTTAAAAATGGCAATTTAAGCATCGTGCAAAACACTGGCAACGGATTTATTCTTGGATTAAAAAGAGAGCTATCCGGTCAACGTGCTTATATTTTCATCAATTTCGCAGACGAGAAACAAAGCTTTTCCATTCCAGAAAACGCCAAGATCATTACCTCAACTCACTCTGTCGATTTAATTACCGCAGAAAATCTCCAAATGATAATTCCAGGATATTGCGGAGTTTTACTTATTGTCCAGTAAAACAGCTTTCTGGGAATAGTTCATCTTGCACTGCATGTTCTCCAGGATTCAACTCAGTTACACTCACTGCAACTCTACTCATATGTTTAACAGTTCTAACAGGCTCCGCGTTTTCCTCTGCGAGTTTTTCGTAATACTCAGCCTTTCGTTTTACATCCTCACTCGCCCCATCGCGCGGGCTATACTCATTTGCTCTATTCGAGCCACACTCATCTGTATTTGTCCCGTTCGGACCATAATCAATACACGACATTTCTCTACACTCCTCCTCTTTTTACTTTGTCTATAAACCATTATACGACACCACCAGATGTAGTGATAGAGTTAACTTCACAACACTATCAAACAACGACGTTTTTCATCTCGCCCAGTTAATTCACCTTTAATTATAAGCAGTCAGAATCAAATCACCGTCGACATACTCGCCTAAAAATACATCTCTGTAGGATTCCAAGCCTCGTTTTTTAAGCTCGCCAAGCAGCCACTTTTCATCTTTTCCGATTACTTCCAAAATATCAGCTTGCAATTGACCGTCCGTTATCAACGGGAATTTAGGATTTTCCTCACCTTTATGCGAAATAATAAGCTCGCCATCTTGCTCAACAACAGCTCTTTTCACATCTTTCGTCGAGTAAACATTATGGGTTCGAAGCTTGAAAGAAACGTCATGAGCACTTAAGCCGACCTTCTCGCAGTTTTCGATATTTATCTTTCCATTATCTATAATTATCAAAGCCTTACCGTCAATCAGCTGTTTAGCCTTAACACTATGTTTCTTTATCCACTTCAGCGTCAACACCAACACACACCATATACACAAAATCCCAACATAGTCCAAAATCTTAATATCGTTGTTATAAATAACGCCGCCGATAATACCACCAAGTACGTAATTCTGAACTTGATCGCTAGCTGAGTTTGGGGCTAAATTGCCCTTGCCAGATACATTGATAACAAAAACCAAAGATAATAACCCAAGTGCCAACTTAATCGCAACATCTACATAAGAAAATGTCATTTTTCAACCTCCACTATTTCGATATCTGTCGTCTTATGCAAGTCAATTTTTTCAAGCAGATATTTATCCGGCTCACTGCCGCTCATAGCCCGATAAAAGTTCTTTCCGACCTTCAAAATCGCTCCATCAGTTGCGGCTGAAGTATTGACATAGACCTCCGACTTATCCACGCCCAAGTCTTCTGAAATGACCTCAATAAAATGCAGAGAGGTTTGAAACTGGTTGTTAGAGTCTTGGTCAGTCTGAAAATTGCTAATGCCAATCAAGACCATGGCCACCAAGGCCAAAACAGAGATGATGGCTAGTTCTCGGAATTTTGAATCACGCTTATTGCGATAGGCCTTAAAAGCAAAAAATCCTGTCACAAGCAGCAACAAGACAGAAAGTGCAACTGTCACCCAGTTTTGCTGGCTAATCTGACTCAAAACATAATCATAAGAA
>CALHQU010000003.1 GCA_938038145.1 uncultured Candidatus Saccharibacteria bacterium | reverse complement strand
TGCCAAGAACGCCGGCCTGGACACCGCCAAATTCGCCGACTGCATGAAAGGCAACTCCCACCAGCAAGAAATTAACGACAACACGCAAAAAGCCTTGTCGCTTGGCGTGAACGGCTTGCCATATATAGTTATTAACGACTATCAAACCAGCGGATTCGTCGGTGGAGAAAACGGGTTAAGAAGCATCCTTAAGGCTGGCGACGTTAAATAATTATTAACCTTTCAGCTGCCGCATAAATCCGCGCAGCTGCGACGATGTCCGTTCAATCCTTTCGCTCGTCCAGTATTTATCCGGCGTGATGTTATCGTCGCCAGTCGATTCCTCTTTGTAGCGGCCGATAATCTTGCCGTTCTTGACAATCGATACATCAGGCACAAATATTCGAGGATTGCCATTTTTATCTTTTTCCAAATACGGCTCTAATTTCTTGACCAATTTTTGGTAAACTTCGTTGTTACTAGCGCGAGCATCGCGAATATTCAAATAGTATATTTTATCAACACCTTCAGCCCGAGCTGCCCGATCAACGCGTTCGCTCAAATGCTGGCACCACGGACATTGCGGAAAGCCCAAGAAAACCACGCCGCTGCCGTTATCAAAGATATTAAGGATTTCTTTATCGCTGGCATAAACGAAGCGATTATTTGCCGCCACTCGCGGATATTCTGACTTGAATTTGGCGGCGTCGGACACGTTGGTAGACGGAGTCTTCGGCTGCTCGGCAGAATGCTGGCGGTTATACCACAGCCCAGCCACAGCGCCGCACAAAATGATTATGACGGAAATAATCGCAATAGGTTTTTATTCATACCAAACCTCTTTTTCATAACGTCGTATCCCACTTCCGCGCGCGAATATGACTCATCACTAGCTCTTGCGCTTCTTCAAATGTCATAATTCCCCCTTCTGGTGTAGCTTCACTATAGCTAGTCTAATTATAATACAGCGTTAGCATTATGGAAAACAGTAAAAATCGCACAAAATAGAAAGGCATTTTTCCAAAACATAAAAGCTGTTTTCGAAAACAGAAAGAATGTTTTAAGCGACAGATACGGCTATTTGGTAAAAAAGCAAGCGAAAACGGGCAAACTACCGATATATTTTAATAAAACCGCCAGACGATT
>CALHQU010000002.1 GCA_938038145.1 uncultured Candidatus Saccharibacteria bacterium | reverse complement strand
GGCAGGTTAACTTGCCAAAATCGTACGGCGGAATTTTAGTGGAACGCCCGGATTCGCGTTTGTTAAAACGATTCAAAGCGCCGTCGGGTTATAAAAAAGTCCAGATGGAGTGGGGCGATTTTAATAAGCGCTATACTATTTTTGCCACAAACGAAGATCAGGCGGCGAGCTTTGAGTTATTAAATCCGAGTTTTATGGCGTGGCTGTATGACCAGGATATAAAAGCTAATATTGAAGTGATGGACAATATAGTTATTCTATATGCCCGGGTTTCTTCTGATGAAAAACGCTATGCGGAAATGTTGGAGATTTTAAGAAGAGCTCACAAAGAGCTGAAAATGTAGGAGGTACTATGATTACTAAAGCTATTATTCCGGTCGCGGGCTGGGGCACGCGAATGTTGCCGATTACCAAATCTATCGAAAAGTGTATGTTGCCGGTTGGTACTCGTCCAGTGATTGATTATATTGTGCAAGACGTTGTGCGAGCGGGCGTGAAGGATATTTACTTCGTAGTTGGCGAGCAGAGCACACAGGTGCAGAGCTATTATCGGTCGAATATTCAATTGAACGATTATTTACGTCGAGCGGGAAAAGAAGATAAATTACCTCTGGTGGCGCCACTTCGCGACGTCCGAATACATTTTTTAACTCAGCCGGGAACTGGTGGTTATGGCACAAGTATTCCAGTTGGTCTGGCGAGCGAATTTATCGAACAGGGCGAGTCGGCTTTTGTGATTATGGGCGATCAATTCTTTTGGCGTGGCGACGGCGGTTCGAACGCGGCAGATTTGGCGGAGCTGGTGGAATCGCGCGGATTGTCGGCTGGGCTATTGGGAAATCCTGTCGAAGAGGAATTTATTCCGCAAACAGGGATTATTGAAACTGACAATCAGGGCAATTTTGTGCGAATAATTGAAAAGCCAAAATTGGAAGAAGCTCCAAGCAATCTCAGCAATTCAAGTTTTTACGTCTTGAACAAAGAGATTTTCGAGTTGGCGCGAACTTTGCCGGCAAACCCTAAGAGAGGCGAGTTTGAGCTAACGGATGCGATTAATTCATACATCGATGGCGGCGGCGTGATTGTTGTCGGCGAAGCTAAGGGTGAATATATGGAATGCGGATCGCCGAGCGGTTGGCTGAAGGCAAATAACGCCATGGCGAAAAACGCTACTTGCTAACTTGACTATACTGATTTTTTGTGCTATTGTATAGTCTATACATGGAAAAACATCCAAAACAAACAACTATGAACGGAGTCGAAATTAAGAATCCTGGCGAAGTGTTGTCTGCGGAGGGTCTTAAGAATCTTGTAGCTGAGGCTGGTATTGATGGCTCTACGCCAAAGGAGAAGGGAGGATCAATTTAAGAATGTTAGCCTTGAGGATTTTGCTGGGCTTATCGATAATATTAATAGGGGAGTTCAGGGATCTGCTGATTCATTGATTTTAGAAGATGGCGTTATGAAAATAGGCGACAAGGAAACTATACCTGTTGAGTATCGCTACGAGGTGATGAGCGAATTGATGAGATTGATAAAAGAATCTCCTGATGATGTTAATCCGGAGCGGCTTGGTGATGTGGCTGCACTTGGTATTGTGCTGCTTCATCCATTTCAGGATGGAAATGGCAGGACGGCTCGAATTGTAGGTTCCATATTCCACGAGGAATATGATGATGGATGGGAGAATAATTACGGTATAGTTTCTGAATCTCGAGATATCGCAAGGGAGCGTGGCGGCTTTATAATTAATGGCTATATTCCATATCTGCCCGAAGGTAAATCTCAGTCAAATCCAGAAGATGTCATTGCGTATTTAGGAAGTCTGCTGTCGTCTGAACATAAAGACGATAGGTTGTATACTGGACCTTTTGGTCAGGCACCACTTTATAAGTAATTGCTACTGATGTGTACTTGATTTTATCGCTAGTTTTTGATAGAATTATTAGAGTTAATTCATAATAATTAAGGAACGAAATGAAAGCAGTCGTAAAAATCTCTGGCAAACAATATCTTGTCAGCGAAAAAGAGTCCCTCTTGGTGGATCTCCTCCCTGAAGGCACAAAAGAACTCACTCTCGACGCACTTTTAGTGATTGATGGTGATAAAATCAAGGTTGGTACGCCAACTGTAAAAGGTTCTAGCGTTAAAGCTAAGGTCGTAGAAGCGGAAGTTAAAGGCGATAAGCTTCGCGTTATCCGCTACAAGAGTAAGAAGCGTGTACACAAAGAAACTGGCCATCGCCAGAAGTACACGAAGATTGAAATTACGTCAATCAAATAATCTGAATAGCCGCTTTCGCAAAGGAAGCGGTTTTTTGATGTCTGTTATTTATGTTCTGCTCATGCTATAATTAAGGCAGGTAAAAAGGGGAACGAATGACAAAAATCATTGCGGTGACAAATCAAAAAGGTGGCGTCGGCAAAACAACGACGTCAATTAACGTAGCATATTTTTTGGCAAAAGCTGGCAAGAAAACATTGTTGGTGGATTTTGATCCGCAGGGTAATGCTACTAGTGGACTTGGAATAGATAAACAGAATTTGGGCGCAACAATATCAGAGGTGATTATGCGACAAATTGACCTGGCTAATATCATATTGCCGACGGAATATAAAAACTTGTCAATCGCTCCAGCTACACCTCATTTGGCGAATACGGAAGTGGAATTGGCGCAGGCGCAGGGAAGGTTTGTTCGCTTGCGAGAGGCTTTGCAGAAGGCGACGGATTACGACTATATTATTATTGATAGTCCACCGAGCTTGAGTTTGTTGACAGTCAACGGCATGATTGCTGCTAATTACGTATTGCTTCCAGTCCAGGCGGAATTTTACGCATTGGAAGGATTGGGGCAGCTTTTGGAAAGTATGAAATTGATAAAGAAGGGGCTTAATCCACCCCTGGAATTATTGGGCGTTTTATTGACGATGATGGATTCCAGGACTACATTATCTGGGCAAGTTCACGCTGAGGTTAAAAAGTATTTCCCAGACAAGATTTTTAAGAATAGCATTCCGCGAAATATTCGCTTGGCTGAAGCTCCTAGTCATGGCGCGCCGGTTGGGGCGTATGATCGTTTTTCAAAAGGCTCTCGGGCCTATAAGGCGCTAACGAAAGAAATTATAGAGAGGGTGGAGCGATGAAAAAAGGTTTAGGTAGAGGTTTTGGGTCGTTAATTCCAACCAATTTGATTGATGAAACGTTTGATCCAACCGCACAACAGGATGTGAAAGTTTCTCATCTGAGAGATATTGCTATTGACCAAGTCGTCCCAGATCCAGATCAGCCGCGTCGCTTTTTTGATGAGAATGCTTTGAATGAGCTGACGGAATCGGTGCGCGAGCATGGCGTGGTTCAGCCGATTGTTGTGACGCCAAAGGGTGATAAATATCTGATCGTGGCAGGCGAGCGACGTTGGCGCGCAGCGAATAGGGCGAATTTAACAGAGGTGCCATGTATTGTCAGGAGTATGAGCGACCAAAATCGCTTGGAGATTTCTTTGATTGAAAACTTGCAACGACATGATTTGAATGCGCTTGAAACTGCGACTGCTTATCAAAAATTGCGCGACCAATTCAATATGACACTGGAGGAAATTGGCAAGCGTTTGGGTGGCAAATCTATAAGTGCGGTCAGCAATACATTGAGGCTACTGAAATTACCGAAGTCTGTGCAGCAGGCGTTGTTTGAGGGGCGATTAAATGAAGGACAGGCAAGACCTCTAATCGGCTTACCCGATGACGCCGCGGAAGATATTATGGAGCGAGCTATTCGTGAAGAGTGGTCAGCGCGACGGATTGAGCAAGTTGTTACTTTGTGGAAGCAAGCGAAGGCTAGTCCAATCGAGAACAAACGACGCCCAGCAGATATGCCTCACGCAGATGCTGTTGAAAGTCTTTCAAAGCGATTTGGAACAGGGGTAAAAATCCGTACAAACGGCCGCGGAGCTGGTCAGATTAGCATCAAGTTTAAGGATAATCTTGAATTTGAGCGAATAAGAGAATTACTCGAAAAGTAATTTTTATTAGAACGAGCGAATTTTATTGAACGGGAATATTCGTAGGCTAACTGGCCCGACGATGTCATAAAGGGGGATTGGTCCCATGCAGTTTCGAGAGTCGCAAGAATAGCTTCCTTGGCGGTGATCGCCCATAACGAATATCGTGCCTTCTGGTACGGTCGTATCGACATCTCCAGAGGTAGGCTGTCCTGGCTCATTTTTATTGACTGAGGTGTCAGGGTCAAATCCGTCGGGGTTTTCCGTATTGTAAACAGTTACGGTGCCGTTTTTCACAGTAACTCGCTCACCAGCAAAGGCAATTACGCGCTTAACAATATATTCATCTTTGCCTGTCGAGGCGTTAAAATTCGGATTCTTAAACACGATTACTTGTCCGCGCTTTGGAATATAATTTTTATTCTGCAATTTTGAACCAGTGACGGGCAATCGATTGACGATCAGACGATCGCCGGTGTACATCGTCGTTTCCATACTGGCGCCTTCAACATTGAAAGTTTGAAATACAAAAGTGTTTAATAAAAGTGTACCAATCACCACGCCAACAACGAAAATGACCATTCCCAGGCCATCTTGTAATTTTGGATGACGATCCATAAAAGTAGCGTCCATTGTTTCAATTATAAGCGTTTTGTGTGTTATAATCAATAGATATGAAACCACGCAAACAGTCGATGGACGGATTTGTCGCCAAGCGACCACAGCGAACTTCGTTGGGGGAAATTACTAGCAAAAAAACGACTACGCTCGGGCATCCTCGTAGTAACGAAGATAGTCCACAAGTGTCGAATAATGCGACAAGAAATATTCAGCAACCAACTTCTGCTAATAAATTAAAGCAGAATATTAGCGAATCGTTGGCGGCAATTGATGAAAACACCAAGCCTTCTCATCGGCAGGAGCGCAAACAGAAGCGTAAGAAAAAGTTAATTATCAGGATTATTCTTGCGGTTATCGGAATTATTATTGCAATTATGGCGGGCTGGTTGCTATTAAAATTATGGCAGACGATGAATTCGGTGTTCCATAATGGCGGAATCTTAGGACTATTTTCGCAGCAGAAGCTGAAAGAAGATGCTTATGGCAGAAGTAATGTGCTGATTTTAGGTACAACAGATGACGATCCGGACCATCCAGGTGCGACATTGACCGACTCGATGATGATTCTTAGTGTCAATCAGACAAAGAAGGACGCGTATATGTTTAGCATTCCGCGTGACTTGTATGTAAAATTTGGCATGGCGTGTAATTCTGGCTACGCTGGTAAAATCAATGAATATTTTGGCTGCGTAAACAATGGAGATAGCGCGCAGGCAGAAGTCGAACGAATGGATAAAACGAAGAAATTCATTGGCGATATATTCGGTATGGATATTCAATACGTAGCGCATATTAATACTGCGGTGATTCGTGATGCTGTCAATGCGGTCGGCGGAGTTACTGTTGACGTACAGAGTCGTGATCCGCGGGGAATCCTTGATCCAAGCATGGACTGGATGTGTCGAGCGAAGGAATTGAATTATCAGCAACGTCGCGAACGATGTCCAACAGGTCACTATATGCAATTAACTAACGGCAAGCACGAAATGGATGGCGAAAAAGCGATGTGGTTCTCTCGAGCGCGTGGTTTGGTGGCGCCAACTTACGGATTGGAACAATCCAACTTTGACCGAGAGAAAAACCAACAATTGGTGCTTATGGCGCTGAAAAGCAAAGCTACTTCCACGGGAACGCTGACTGACTTTGGTAAGGTGACGTCTCTGATGGATGCCATGGGAAAAAACTTGCGCACAAACATTGACACGAAAGAAATCCGCACAATTATGAACCTTGGCTCGGAGATAAAAGAATCTGATATTCACAGGTTGAGTTTTGTAGAGGAAAACAACGTACTTATGACTACTGGCACGGCGGGTGGCGCAAGTATAGTTCAGCCAGCTGCGGGATTGTATGATTATGACGACATCCGCGCTTATATAAAATCTGAGATTTACGCAACGCCATTATCTAAGGAAAAAGCCACAGTTGCTGTGTTGAATGGTTCCGGCGTGGCTGGTGCAGCACAGAAAGAAGCGGACAAATTGACAGAATTAGGAATAAAAGTTGTTCATGTTGGCAATGTTCCAGGTGGTGAGAAAGTAGCAAAAACCCAAGTTTATCAATTGCCAGCTGGTAAAGAAAAAACCGCTACAAAAGATAAATTTAAGGAGTTGTATGGCTCGGTTTCATCAGATTCCTCGAAGTATAATTTGAATGTTGATGCGCAATTTATCGTTGTTGTGGGAACTGGCTCATAATTTGGTATAATAGAGTAAGTTATGGAGTTACTGAAAACTGTTAAGCGAAGAACGTTTTGGAGCGAATTAGTTTACTATGTCTTAAATATTGGCTTGGCGGTGGCATTGCTTGTTATTGCTCAAGCATTTCAGACCCCGTTTCCAGCGTTAGCGCTTGTCGTGCTGAGTAAATGGCGCATAATTGCTGTTCGTCCGCGTTTTTGGTGGGCGAACATTCAGGCTAACTTGGTTGACCTGACGGTCGGAATTGGTGTTGTTGGTCTGATGTATCTACCTACGTCAGTGTTTTATTTCCGTGTAGCGTTGGCGATATTATATGCAATTTGGCTGGTCGTGATTAAGCCGATGTCTAAGCGCTGGCAGGTTGCTATGCAGTCGTTGATAGCTATTTTCGTCGGCGTAACTGCGCTTATGGTAGTGTCATACGAGTGGCCAGTTTCTGTGGTTGTTATTCTGATGTTCTTGATTGGCTATAGTTCTGCGCGCCATTTCCTACACAGTTATGACGAAGAACAAACGGTTTTACTTTCGGCAATCTGGGGACTTGTTTTTGCTGAGCTGGGTTGGCTGTCGTATTATTGGACTTATAGCTACGGAAAGTCATTATTTGGCGGCGTTTCACAGGTTACGATAATCTTATTACTATTCTCGCTTGTCGCCAGTAAAGCTTATCAATCTTACAACAAACACAAAGCCATTCGATTTTCAGACATATCCGCTCCGGTGATTCTTACAATCGGAATTATCTTAGTGATGCTAGTGTTCTTAAATTCTGTAGTAATTTAATCTTGGGCGCCAGTAAAACGTAGGACTAGGATGTAATTGAGAACTCTCTCTTGTACAAAACCATTTTTCACGGCTTCGTCAATTATTCTATTGTGCTGCTGAGGATCCGCCTCGATAAACAATAAACCTTCTGAGGTGAGGCATCGTGGTGCTTGTGAGATCAATTGCAATATCAATTTCAATCCTTCATCTTCGGCGAAAAGCGCAATTTCTGGTTCGTATTGAAGTTCTGGAGATACGTCCCAATTCTTATCGACGTAAGGTAAATTAGCAAAGATGTAGTCGACTGGTTTGAGTTGGCCATTAAGTAATGATTGCTGTTGAATATGGACGTCCGCATTTAAGGCATTCGCATTTTTTTCTGCAATATTTAAGGCCGGTTTGCTGATATCGGATAAAATTACCGACAAGTTGTTTCTCTCCAATTTGGCAGTAATTCCCAGGCAGCCAGACCCTGTGCCAACGTCAATTAAAACTTTTTCGGCAATTTCACTGGCGGTCAGTTCTAAGAACAATGAAATTAGATCTTCGGATTCAGGGCGGGGAATTAAAACGGAAGGAGATACGGTAAATCTACGCCCGTAAAATTCTTTATAGCCCAGAATGTAGGCGATTGGTACGCGGTCTAATCTCAGATCTAGTCTGGCATTTGCGATGTCAAATCTCCTGGGGTCAATTTCTTCGTCTAGGTGAGCATGTAGGTAAGTGCGGTTTTTTCGCAAAGTGTTGGCTAATATTAATTCAGCGTCTAATCTGGCGGACGGGATGTTTGCCGTTTTTAAGGATTTTGTGGCAATTTTTAGCCATTCAGAGATGATCATGCTGCTAATTATAACATATATCTATGGAATGTAAAAAGTAAAATGCTTGCAAAAACTGAGAAAAATGGTAAAAAGTATTGATAAATCAAGAGATAGAGAGTATTATAGGCTTCATATCATTAGCGAAAGAGATGAATATATAATGGAATTGCCAAATAATACGTACAGTAGCGAAGCCGCAAAGCAAATGGAGTTTGCAGAAGGATTTAATCTTGAACTGACGACCGAAGAAAAGTTGCGGGCGGCAAAGGAATTTGATGATCTGGTTCAGCTGACATTGCTTAGATTCGCGAGAGACGCGGAAACTTACGATCATACTGAATCGATGGATCGGGTAAAATCGCAAGTTTTATTAGAAATTCCTCAAAAAGACGGATCTTATGTATTGGTCAGTGTGGAATCCGCTCTGCTTGATAATGGAGATAAAGAACGATCCATATCAATTATGGAGTGGGATGAGGGAAGTGAAGAGACGCATGATTATTATATAGAAGATGATCAGGTTTTGAGGTACGATGACAATATTGCTGAGCGGTCGAGAGAGTTAAAGAGAGTACTGCGCCCCGAAGGTATCATCATAATACGTATGGTTGATAGGTGTAACGATGAAATAGAGAATGATAAATTAGAGCAACAAATGGGGCTGAATCGTCAACCAGTCGGTATGGAAGAGATAAGTAAGTTGGCAGAATTATTGGAGTCTGCTAAGCCGCGTAAGCCGTACTAATTACTAGCATTCTGAGCTTTCAGCTCGCGCTCATATCTCTGTAGATTTTCAATCAAATCGTCGATATCCCCGTTCATTGCAGCGGGGATATTGCTGCGGCTGTAGTGAATGCGGTGGTCGGTGATTCGGTCTTGCGGGAAGTTATATGTTCGGATTTTTTCCGAGCGGTCGCCAGTTCCAACCAACGAGCGTCGCTCGGCGCTTAATTTGGCGTTTTCCTCGTCAATTTTCATCTGTAACAATCGCGAACGAAGCACACTCATAGCTTTCTCGCGGTTTTTAATTTGTGACTTTTCGTCCTGGTTTGTGACGATCATTCCAGTCGGCAAGTGGGTGATTCGCACCGCTGAGTCTGTGGTGTTCACGCTCTGTCCGCCGTGTCCGCTGGAGCGGTAAATGTCAACTCGCAAATCGTTTGGATTTATTTCAATGTCAGCCTCTTCTGCTTCTGGCAAAACCGCCACCGTTACAGTTGAAGTATGGACGCGACCTTGGCTTTCAGTTACTGGAACTCGCTGAACTCGGTGTACGCCACCTTCGAACTTCAATTTAGAGTATGGCGCGTCGCCCTTGATCATGAAAATAACTTCTTTATAGCCGCCAGAATCATTGGCTGATTCGCTAATTAGTTCTACTTTATAGCCGTTAGATTCGCACCAACGTAAATACATACGGTACAATTCCGCTGCAAACAATGACGCTTCATCGCCACCCGCACCGGCGCGGATTTCCATGATGATATTCTTCTCGTCGTTGGGGTCTTTCGGAGTAAGTAGGATGAATAATTCTTCTTCTAATTCGGTCAATCGAGCTTCAGTTTCAGTGATCTCAAGTTTTGCCAGGGCAGCCAATTCGCCGCCTTCGTTAGCTAACTTTTTGGCTTCTACTAAGTTTTTTTCCAGGTTTTCTCGCTCTTCGCCTTTGGAAATAAGCGTTTCTAATTCTGAAAATCGTTTGTTTTTTACCGTAAAATCTGGTGAGCTGTAAGCATCAGGTTGCGCTAAAAAATTGCTCAAATCAGCTCGTTCATTTTTCAGAGAATCCATATCTAAAGAAATCTTCGCCATATCTATAAAATTATATCATACATTGACAAATGTTTCTCAGTATTGTATTATATAGTGATAATGAGAGAATGCAATATTGATTCGCGTGATTTGGCTTACGAAAATACTGATAAGCTGGCGATTTGCGACGTTGGAAAATCATCTGAGCTGGTACAATGTATTGAAGACCTTCCAGAGAATATCCCAGCAAACGATCCGAGAGTTGATTTGATTGTGAAGAGTTTGTTTAAGATTGACGCTCATCCAATAGAGAAGCCAGTTTCACTACGCGATTTAAATGAATCAATTAAAGATAATATTGCCAGTGAAACGAAAATATCTATATATGAGGGTGAGTGGCCTGGCACGAGAGCGATTCCGGGATCTGATATTCCGTTGCCGGTTGAATTATTTGTGGCTGCACCGATGATTAAAGATTGGCAGGAAGGGCGAGTGTCGGAATCGAAAGGTGGAAAAAGTAGCCGCGATGTTATTAGGCAATACGCAGGAATGAATCCGAAAGCTAGTCCTCCAATACGCAGTGTAGACGTTGTTGTGGATTCTGATGGCGGAGTATTTTTGGCTTTGCAAGGCGATGGTGCTCACCGCTTATGTGCTGCAAAAATGCGGGGAGACCGTGAAATATTATGTCGCGAGGTAAATATTGTCAGATTGAACTAACGTAAAATAAAACCGCCCAGTGATTGAGCGGTTTTTGAATTGTCGGACTAATTTGTTAGATTATTTAGTCTTTTTGTCTGATTTTGGAGAATCAGTTTTAGCTGCTTTTTTAGCGTTAGCTTTCTTTGCTTTGTTTGCCAAAGCTGCTCGGCGAGCTTCAGCGGCTGCTTGACGAGCCTTAAAGCGATCAACACGACCTTCGGTGTCGATAATCTTTTCTTCACCGGTAAAGAATGGGTGTGAAGCTGATGAAATGTGAACCTTAACTAATGGGTATTCGTTGCCGTCTTCCCATTTGATGGTTTCGGTTGTTTGCGCTGTTGACTGAGTCAAGAACGCGAAGCCCGCTTGTTCGTCGCTAAATACGACAGGGCGATAGTTCTGTGGGTGAATACTGCTTTTCATAACCTTGGTATTTTAACAAAAAAAACGGAGTAATGCAAATATCACCAGCAGTACGAATATACATTGCAATCATGTCGTTTGCAAATTGTCAAAAATATGATGAAATACTTGACAAATCAAGAGAGAGAGAGAGTATAACTGGTTCTGATAATTAGGAAAATTAAGGAGTTATATAATATGGACAAGGGAAGGCAACCTACACTTTGGAATAATCATAATTTAGACATCTTGGCGAATGAGGCGTTTCGACGCGGTGAAGAAAAAAGAAAAATACAGGTTGTCAGCGAGATACTGGATCAACCTGATGGCTATGAAGAAAGTAATATAAATACTCTGATTAATCAGGATTCGTTGTCACGGCTTGGTGGTATGCTTAGTGTAAGCCTTGATCTGGAACTATCTCCTAAATTTATAGGTAGCAGCCCTATTAGCGCGAAGCTATTTAAACCTCATGAGAGTGTTGTTGATTCTTCTAATATTATACCAGTGGAAGTAGGTACTTCAGTCGTGGCGTTTGATGTCTACGAGGATGTCCACATCGGGAAAGACGGAGCAAGGGCTGGATCAGTCTTATTGTTTAAGTTGTCGGCAAATCTAATTGATGAACCAGCGCCGGATATGACTGCAAAAGATTTGGCGTGGGGAGAGAATTGTTCGTATGGTGCTTTTGTGGATGATAGCTCGATTACTTATTTTGAGTTCGCTCGGGCAGGTGGCGATGTAGTTCGCGCAGAGGTGCGCCGCAAGGATCCGACAGAGGAGAGTGGTCAATCTGTCGAAATGCAAGTTGTAGAGCCAAGAGGAGAGTGGTATAAGATTCAGAAGATTTCTTCTTCAAGCAAGGAAGCAATTGAGCTTGATCAAGAGATGGAAAAGTTCATCGCGTCGCGTCGATAGATAGTTGCTCCCGATGAAGAATAGTGGTATAATTGCCAAGTAACTAATTTTAATGACACAATCCGTTTCACACTCCAAATCGTGGGCGGATGAGGCAAAAGGAGAAGAGAATGTCTGTAAAGGTAGACATTAAGGCTTTGCTGGAGTCAGGTGTTCATTTTGGACACAAAACCAGCCGCTGGCACCCAAAGATGGCGCCATATATTCACAGTAAGCGTCAGGATAGTCACATTATTGACTTGACTAAGACCGTTGAAGCTTTGGACAAGGCTTTGCCGGAATTGACAAAAATCGCAGCATCAGGCCGTAAAGTTCTGTTTGTTGGCACCAAAAAACAAGCCAAAGATGTTGTTCGTGAAGCAGCTGAAAAGAGCAATCAGCCATACGTAGTTGAGCGCTGGATTGGTGGTATGTTGACTAACGGTTCAACTATTGCTCAGCAAATTAAGAAGTTGAAGAATCTTGAAAAGCGAATGGCTTCAGGTGATTTGGAAAAGCGTTATAACAAGCTTGAGGTGCAGCGCTTCCAGGAGGAAATCGACAGCTTGAATATGAAATATGGCGGCATCAAGGATTTGATGGGCAAGCCGGGCGCTGTTGTTGTAGTTGACGCATTGACCGACGCAAATGCAGTTCGTGAGGCTCAAACTTTAGGTGTGCCAGTATTTGCAATTGTTGACACCAACGTTAACCCAACAGGAATCGATTACGTAATTCCAGGTAACGACGACGCTGTTAAGGGTATCCAATTGCTATTAGACTACTTTACTGCGGCTGTTGCTGAAGGTGCGGGTAGCGTAAAGGTTGAAGAAAAACCAGCTAAAAAAGAGGAGAAATAGGATGGGCGTTTCTGTTGATGATATCAAAAAATTGCGCGAATTGACCGGCGTAGGCTTGACTGACGCTAAAAAAGCTTTGGTTGAAGCTGAGGGCGATTTCGATAAAGCTTTGGAAGCTATGCGCAAAAAAGGCTTGACGAAAGCTGAAAAGAAGGGCGACCGTGAAGCTCGTGAAGGTTTGATCGAAGGTTATGTTCATTCTGGCCGAATCGGCGTTATCGTTGAAGTAAACTGTGAAACCGACTTCGTGGCTCGACTTGACGACTTTAAGACGTTGGCGCACGAAATTGCTATGCAAATTGCAGCGATGAGCCCAAAATATGTTTCTGAAGCTGACATTCCAGCAGAGGAAATGGAGCGCGTTAAAGCTGAGCTTATGGCGAGCGAATCTTTGGCAAGCAAGCCTGAAGAAATGCGCGAAAAGATCGTTGAAGGTCAATTGAAGAAGCATTTTGCTGAGCAGGTTCTTATGAGCCAAGCATACATTTTGGACGATTCTAAGACTGTTGAACAACACGTCAAAGAAGCGATTGCGAAATTAGGTGAGAACATTGTGGTTCGTCAGTTTAAGCGAATCGAGCTGGGTGTAAGCGAATAGATTTTCACACAGAGGAGAAGTCGACCGTAGCAATGCGGTCGATTTTTTATTGTGTGGAAATTATTGAGCAGCCGTCTTTTTGGTGGCGCGCATCTGTAGTGGTGACGATAAATTGGTGATTTTGGATGGTTTCTTGGAGGAGTTTTTCGCGAGTGGCGTCTAGTTCCGAGAAAACGTCGTCCAGTAAAATGAGTGGTCGAGATTGACTAATCTCCGTCTGCATTTCAAGCTCTAGCAACTTGAACGCCAGCATAATGGTTCGCATTTCGCCACGTGAAGCAACTTTAATAGCGGGCTGATTATGGAGGAAAATTGTGAAATCTTCACGGTGTGGGCCAGCCGAAGTAAATCCTGTGGCTATTTCATATTCGCGGGATTTTCCTAAGCGATTTAGTAGGGCTTGGTCGTAATTTTCCAGAGTTACAATAGCGCCATACTCAATGGATAATTGTGTGTCTTTTCCCGCCAAAGATTCGTATAAATTTTTTATGCGAGGCTCATTTATCTGGAGAAATTTGGCTCGTTTTTGGGCAATGTTGGTTGCGTATTGGACAAATTTTATATCCCAAGCAAACAGGTTGTCGCGCCAAATTGATGAGTCTTCTTGGTGGGATTTTAAGAGTTCGTTGCGCTGTAAAAGAGTGCGATTGAAAGCTCTTAAATCCGTGTCGTATTTGGGGTCAAGTCGGGCAATTAAGCCATCCAGAAAGTCGCGTCGTCGGGACGGTGAAGAGGAAATCAATCTTAGTTCGCTTGGCTCAAACAAAACGACAGGCAAGCGGTTTTTTCTAGTTAAGACCTTTGACTTATTGTCATTGATGATGAATTCTTTGTTGATTTTTCCGGAAATTGAGTCTAGCTTAATACGTCGCTCGCCGAAATCTCCCTCCAGATGAATAATCGTCTGTGGGGCATTCAGCGTCATACAATCGCCAAGACTGCCACGAAAACTACTGCCGCGTAGCGCCACATAAACTGCCTCGAGCAGATTCGTCTTGCCGGTGCCATTTGGTCCAACGATTACCGTCCCAGAATTGCTAAAAGTTGCTTCGTGCAGATGATAAGACCGAAAATTGTATAGCTTAATCTTAGAAATCACTCTGTTATTATAGCACGGGGCGTAAGGCAAAATTAGCAGACAAGACGCTTGAAGTTTGATATAATAACGGATAGATAAATTGGAGGAAATATGTTCGACACAAACCCTTATGAAGAAAAAATGAATGCAGCGTTTAGCTTTTTTCAAGATGAATTGAAGAAGGTGCGAACAGGCAGGGCACACGCTGGAATGCTTGACGGTGTTATGGTTGAAGCTTACGGCACAAAAATGCCGCTTAATCAGGTTGCAAACGTAACCGCTCCAGAGGCACAAATGTTGTTAGTTACGCCATTTGACCCGAGTAACATTACGGCAATTTCCTCTGCAATTCGCGACAATCAAAGCCTAGGTTTTAATCCATCTGACGATGGGCGAGTGGTTCGTGTTCCAGTTCCAGCTTTGACTGAGGAGCGTCGCCACCAATTAGTGAAACAGGTTAGCGAGAAGGTTGAGGAGGCTCGAATTGCGATGCGTAATATTCGCCAAGACGCTCTTAAAGACGCTAAGCGAATGAAGGATAATAAAGAGCTGAGCGAAGACGATTTGAAGCGTGTAGAGAAAGAAATTGACGGCTTAATGGGTAAGATGCAAACGCAAATTGACGAGGCGTTTAAGGCGAAAGAAAAGGACGTCTTAACAGTTTAATGAGCGAAACTTTTGCCGACAAAGTGAAAGCGCTGAATTTGCCGTTGGATCAAATTATTGCTATTGGTAGCGGGATTTTGGATCAATTGGGGATTCGTCCAGCTAGTGATATTGATCTTGCGGCGAGTCCTGATTTGATGAAAAAGCTCTCTGAAGAGAGTGGCGATTGGATTAAAAAGTTCGACGATGATCAGCGTTTTTATTTTGTAAAAGATGATGGTTCGGCTGAAGTTTGGGACGGCTGGGATTTTGATGGGCAGGCTGTTAGCTACGATGATTTGCTTGATTACGCGGTAGAATATGATGGCGTAAGGTTCGTCAATTTAGAGTTTTTATCTCGATGGAAAAAATGGCGCAGTCGCGAAAAAGATGTTCAAGATGTGAAATTAATTGATGAATGGAGGGCAAATAATGAGTGAAAATGTGAGTTTGCCGCGGCACATCGGGTTTATTGTTGATGGAAATCGGCGGTGGGCAAAACAGCATGGCTTGCCGACATACGAAGGACATCTAGCGGGATATAACGCACTAAAAGACGTGGCGCTGGAGGTTCTTCGTCGAGGTGTGAAATATGCGAGCGCTTACGTTTTTAGTACGGAAAACTGGAAGCGGTCAGAGGAAGAAGTCCGACATTTGATGAAATTGCTATTGAACATACTGAAGGCTGACCTGCCGATATTTATTGAAAACGAGGTTCGCTTGAGGGTCGTTGGGTCTAGGGAAGGCTTGTCGGACCAATTGATCAAAGCGATTGACGAGGCTGAGGAAAAGACCGCCGATCTGAAAAATGGAGAACTGGTTTTATGCTTGAATTATGGCGGACATTTGGAGATTGCTGATGCGGTTAAAAAAATTGTTCAATCTGGAGTTTCTCCTGAGGAAATTACACCTGAGTTGATTGCTCAAAATATATACGCGCCAGAGGTGCCGCCGTGCGATTTGATTGTTAGAACTTCTAGCGAGCAGCGGCTCAGCAACTTTATGTTGTGGCGCTCGGCGTACAGCGAGTTGATGTTTATTGAGAAGAATTGGCCAGACATGACAACGGATGACGTGTCGGTGATTTTAGAAGAATATGCTAATCGGAATAGGCGGTTTGGAAAATGATTATTTTGGGAGTACTTTTAGGGTTATTTGTTCTCATTTTGTTGGTGGTTTTGCACGAATTAGGTCATGCTATTGTCGCCAAGAGAAACGGTGTCAAGGTTGAGGAATTTGGGATCGGATTTCCGCCTGCCGCAAAAAAATGGAAGGTAAAGCGAAGCTTCTTGGGTGAGGACGTAACGTTTAGCTTGAATTGGCTGCCGCTTGGTGGTTTTGTCAGATTGAAAGGTGAATATGATTCCGCAAAAGGCGAGGGCACATATGGCGGATCGACGTTTTGGGTGAAGACGAAAATCTTGCTGGCTGGCGTCGTGATGAACTGGATAACTGCGATTGTTTTGTTCACGATTCTTGCGGTAATTGGTATGCCGAAAATCCTGTCGAACCAAGTTCAATTGCCATTTGACACAGAGGTTAGGCGTTCGCCGGTGGCGATAGCGAAAGTTACGCCAGGTTCGCCTGCTGATAAAGCTGGACTTAAGATTAATGACCAATTGGTGCAAATAAATAATCAACCGCTTACAGAGGCGGGAAAGTTGCCAATTGTAACGAAGGAGAATGCTGGCAAAAAAATCAATGTCAAGTACAAGCGTGACGGCAAAGAATCGGCTGTTGACGTCCAGCTGAATGATGAAAAGTCCGTGAAGGGAAGCGGATATCTGGGCGTTATTCCGGGGCAGACGGAGAAAATGTATAGCACGTGGTCGGCGCCTATTGTGGGTGTGGCGACTACTGGGCAATTGTCATACGAAACTATCAAAGGCGTTGGTGTGTTATTGGTAAAAACCGTGCACGGATCAATCGGGCAAATATTCGGTTCTGCAGAATCAAAAGAATCTGCACGAGCTGATTTGGCCTCTGTCAGCGGGAGCGTAGCAGGACCAATTGGCATACTGGGCGTATTATTCCCGTCAGTTGTCAGTTCTGGAATTGAATACATCATTTTCGTGGCGGCGTTAATCTCGCTGACGCTGGCAGTGATGAACATTTTACCAATTCCAGCGCTTGACGGCGGTCGCTGGTTCACGATGACAATTTTCCGCTTATTTAAGAAAGATCTGACGAAAGAGCGTGAAGAAAATATTCAGGCAACCGGTATGTTGATTCTATTAATCTTAACAATTTTGGTTACGATCAGTGATGTTGGAAAGCTCTTCTAAGAAATTAAAAAACCGCAAATGGTGGCTGATTTTAGCGCTTCCAGCTTGGGTTTATGGTGTATTTTTGGCGGTGGAAGTTATTGTTTCATTGGCGGTCGGTGCTTTAATAAAAATCGGCGTACCTCTCAATTCTGCGAATCCAGTTATTTTTAATACGGTGCTTTCGGTTGTTGTATATATTTTGTCGCTAATTGTCGTGATTGGTGTGCCGTTTTTGGTTAAGAAGCGCCGAACAACTTTGAGTAATTTGGGTGTAAATGACTGGCCAACGTTTTTGGAAATATTCATTTCTCCGTTTGCTTTCGTGGCGTACTTTTTACTAACAATGGTCACGATGAGTATCGCCAGAGTTGTTTTCTTAGTGGATATGCAGCAAAAGCAGGTCATACCATTTAGTCAGAGCATGCTGGCGACTCATTGGCAATTTATCATGGCGTTTGTTGTGTTGGTGGTGCTGGCGCCGATTGTTGAGGAACTTTTGTATCGCGGATATCTTTATGGTAAGTTGCGCAATTCTTTCTCGATTTGGCTGTCAATTATCACAACGAGCATAGCGTTTGGCGCGGCGCATCTTTGGGTTGGTCCGGATTCGCCATTGCAATGGGCGGTGGCAGTTGATACATTTACTTTAAGCCTGGTTATGTGTGCAACTAGGGAATATACTGGCGCAATTTGGGTACCGATTATGATGCATATGATGAAAAACGGAATAGCTTTTTATTTCTTGTTTATCAATACGGGCGCAATTAATCAGACAGAATCGTTATTGCCATTTATATTTATGTAAAGGAGAAAAATATGCGAATGACACAACTTTTTACTAGGACTTTGAAGCAGGCGCCAGCTGGCGAGGTTGCGCAAAATGCTCAGCTTTTGATTCGTGCTGGCTACGTACATAAAACGATGGCGGGTGTATATTCGTTTTTGCCGTTGGGTTTGAGAGTTCTTGAGAATATTAAGCAAATTGTTCGCGAGGAAATGGACAAGGTTAATAGCCAGGAATTGGTGATGAGTACTTTGCAACGAAAGGAATTGTGGCAAGAAACTGGCCGCTGGAGTGATGAATTGGTCGACGTTTGGTTTAAGTCTAAATTGCAAGACGGCACGGATATTGGTTTTGGCTGGACGCACGAGGAGCCGATTGTTGATCTTCTTCGCAATTACTTAAAGAGCTACAAAGATTTGCCAATTAGCGTTTATCAATTCCAGAATAAATTGCGAAATGAACTTCGCGCTAAGAGTGGAATTATGCGTGGTCGTGAATTTGTGATGAAGGACATGTATTCGATTCACGGCAGCAAAGAGAGTTTGGATAGCTATTACAATTCGGTCATTGAGGCGTATAAGCGTTGTTATGACCGATTTGGGATTGGCAATGAAACATATGTGACGTTTGCTTCTGGCGGCGCTTTTACGAAGTTTAGTCATGAGTTTCAGACGATTTGCGATGCTGGTGAGGATTATATTTATCTTCATCGCGGTAAAAATATCGCTGTTAATGAGGAAGTTTTGGACGAGGCGATTAAGGAGCTCGGCGTCGATCGTAGTGAGTTAGAGAAAGTGAAAACTGCTGAAGTTGGCAATATCTTTAATTTTGGCACGCAGAAATCCGAAGAAATGAAGTTGGTGTTTACCGACGCCGAAGGTAAAGAGCGATACGCTTATATGGGAAGCTATGGCATTGGAATTACGCGAGTTATGGGTGTGATTGTTGAGAAGTTCGCCGACGATAAAGGTTTGGTTTGGCCGGAGAATATTGCGCCGTTTAAAGTTCATATTGTTGCAATTGGTGAAAAAGGACAAGAGTTGGCGGGCAAGTTTTATGACGAGCTGGCTAGTAGCGGTGTCGATGCGCTGCTTGATGATCGCGATGAGCGTCCAGGCGTGAAATTTGCTGATGCTGAGCTAATGGGTTTGCCGTGGCGGATAACGATCGGTGATCGAGCGATTGACGGTGATGGCTTGTTTGAATTGACGGAACGAGCAACTGGCGAAACGCGAAAAATGGATTATCAACAGTTGATGGATTTTTGCTTGAGTCGGTAAAGCTGACTATATTGACATAATAAATAGCGATTGATATACTCAGATAGACTTAATCAAGACTAATTAAAAACACTATATTTAGTGTAGATCGTAAGACTAATACCACTACATACAGTAGAGGAGGAAATTTTTATGAAAAAAACTTATCAAATTACAGAAGCTGGAAAGGCTGATTTAGAAAAAGAGTTGGCAGAGTTGAAAGGGCGACGCGGTGAAATTGCTGAAAAAATTGCGGCAGCGCGAGATTTTGGCGACTTGAGCGAAAACGCGGAATATGACGCTGCGCGCGAAGAGCAAGGTTTGGTAGAAACGCGAATTTTGGAAATTGAAGATATTCTGCAGAACGCCGAAATTATTAAATCCAACGGTAGCTCAAGCGTTGGTTTGGGTAGTACAGTTGAATTGCAATGCCCAGAGAAAACTGTGACTTATACGGTTGTCGGTCCAGTTGAGGCCGATCCGTTGGCTGGACGAATCTCAGATCAGTCGCCAATTGGTAAAGAATTGATTGGTAAGAAAATCGGTGACGAAGTGACGATTAAAACGCCAAAAGCCGAAATTACCTACATTATTAAGTCGATATCTTAAGTCTGGCGAGATCTGTAGCATATAATGTGCTATAATTATCTCTGTTATGGCCACATTACAAGATTATCGAAATGAACGACTACGAAAACTGGAAACACTACGTCAATTAGGCGTTGAACCATATCCAGCAAAATCAGAACGAACTCACACTTGTGCTGAGGTTTTGTCTAAGTACGATGAGCTAGCTGGTAAGGAGGTTGTTGTTGCGGGTCGTGTGGCATCTATTCGCAGTTTTGGCAAATTGGCTTTTATTAAGTTGCGTGATCAATCTGGTGATGTGCAACTTTACTTGCAGCGTGATGACGTGTCGGAATTAGATGCTGCGCGCGGTGTGCTTGGAATGAAGCAACTTAAATTACTGGACACGGGCGATTTTATTGAGGCGAAGGGCGTGATGACCACGACACAAACGGGCGAAAAATCCGTTGGTATACGCGAACTTAGATTGTTGACTAAATCGTTGAGACCAATGCCGGAAAAATTAGAGAATAAGGAAGAGCGCTTGCGTCGGCGTTATGTTGATATGAACGTCAATCCTGAAGTTCGCGAGCGATTCATTCGCCGAAGTAAGTTTTGGCAAGCAACGCGAGATTATTTGAATAATCATGGATTTATTGAGATTAATGTTCCTGTTTTGGAGCACACCACTGGCGGTGCGGACGCGAACCCATTTGTGACGCATATGGATGCGCTGGGCGATCAGCAGTTTTATTTGCGAATTAGCCACGAATTGCCATTGAAGCGATTGATTGGCGCTGGATTTGAGAAAGTCTATGACCTCGGTCCGCGTTTTCGCAATGAAAATTACTCGGACGAGCATTTGCCAGAGCATATTGCTATGGAATGGTACGCGGCTTACTGGGACTGGAAACAGGGAATGCGTTTTATGGAGTCGATGTATAAAGATGTGCTTCAGAAGACTTTTGGCACTCTGCAATTCCAATTGGGCAAGTTCAACGTCGATATGAGTGGCGAGTGGGAAGTTTGGGATTACGCTGAAGTTATTCGCAAGCATTACGGAATCGATGTTTATAACACGACAATTGAAGAAGTTGCTGCTAAGCTGAAAGAGTATAATTTGGAAGTCGAAAAAACTGACTCTATTCCACGCAGTATTGATAAATTATGGAAGAATATTCGTAAAGATGTTGCTGGTCCGGTTTGGTTGGTGAACACGCCGAAGTTTATTAGTCCGCTGTCAAAGACTAATCCGGAAAATCCAGAGACGGTGGAGCGTTTTCAGCCGGTGATCGCTGGTTCGGAATTGGGCAATGGATTCTCTGAGTTGAATGACCCGATTGACCAGCTGAATCGTTTTCTTGAGCAGCAGCAAATGCGTGACGCTGGCGATGAGGAGGCGATGATGCTTGATATTGATTATGTTGAGATGTTGGAATATGGAATGCCGCCGGCTTGTGGTTGGGGCTATTCTGAAAGGGTATTTTGGATTTTCGAGGGCGTTACGGCGCGTGAAGGCGTGCCGTTCCCGCAACTTAAGAGTGAAATTGACGAAACAACTCGGGCGATTTATCCGCAAGTTAACTTGTAATTTTGTTATAATTAAAGCATGAAACGTTTTCTTTTGGGGCTACTAACTGTTGGGCTATTGCTGGCCGGGTCTGGCAAAATGGCGTTTGCGGCACGCTCGACGGATAATTTTACTATCACAAAATTTGATGCGGAATATTCGCTGAGTCGCGACTCTGATAATCGATCAAAATTGGAAGCTACTTGGCGAATTACTGCTAATTTTCCGCCGAACCAAAATCGGGGAATCGCGCCAGTTTTCGTTAAGAAGTACGATAATCACTCGACGAATTTTTCATTGCAATCTGCAACTGATGAAAATGGTACGTCGCTCGAATATTCTTGGAATGATGATGAGCTAAGGATTGGCAATAAAAATACTTAC
>CALHQU010000001.1 GCA_938038145.1 uncultured Candidatus Saccharibacteria bacterium | reverse complement strand
CTGGAGCAGCAGAATTCTGGGCGAAGCAAAACCACGTATAAAATGCGCGATTGGTTGATTTCTCGTCAGCGCTATTGGGGTGCTCCGATTCCAATTGTTCATGTTGATGGCCGTGCGCCAATTGCCGTGGCTGATGAATGCTTGCCGGTGATTTTACCAGAGGTGGAGAATTTTAAGCCAACGGGCGGGAATACTTCTGTTTTGGCCCAAGTTGATGATTGGGTGCGCGTATGGGTGGATGTTGAAACTGGAAAAACCGTACCGATTACAGAAAACAAGCCTGACGGCGACAATTGGGTAGAAGGTCGGCGCGAGACTGACACTTTGGATGGCTATGCTTGTTCTAGCTGGTATTTCTTGCGATATCTCGACCCACACAATGATAATGAAGCGTGGAATCCTGAGAGAATTAACCATTGGATGCCGGTTGATTATTACAATGGTGCCGACCATGCCGTGGCTCACTTGCTATACAGTCGTTTTTGGATGCGATTTTTCTATAAGCTCGGTCTCGTTCCGACCCCAGAACCTTTCAAGCGAATGATGTACAATGCATATATTATGGCCCCAGATGGTCAGAAAATGTCCAAGTCTAAGGGCAATGTCATTGATCCAATGGAGATTATGGACAGCGGATACGGTGCTGATGCGCTGCGAGTTTACGAAATGTTTATCGCGCCTTATGACATGGATGCGCCATGGGATCCTCGTGGTGTTCCGGGAACTTACAGGTTCTTAAATCGAGCATGGAATTTGGTTCAGGAATTCGTTGATAAGAATAACAATCCAAATAATTCCCCTGAGATAGATGAAAAAACAACTCAAGAGCTATTACGACTGACTCATTTGACGATTAAAAAAGTTACTCGTAACATTGAAGATGAGAAGTTTAATACGGCCGTGGCTTCGATGATGGAAATGGTCAATGGTTTATATAAGATAAAAGAATCGCAAGGAATTGACATGTCAGATGAATGGCGATTTGCATTAGAAAGCTTGATTCAAATTTTGGCGCCTTTTGCTCCGCATATCACAGAGGAATTGTGGCATGAAATGGGTCATGACGATACGGTTCACGTTGGTCACTGGCCAAAGTGGGATGAAAAATATCTAAAGAGCAGCGTGATGACTATTATAGTTCAAGTGAATGGCAAGCTTCGTGCGAAACTTGAACTACCGAGTGATATGGACAAGCAGGGTGTTGAAGCGGCAGCCCTAGCCGACGAAAATGTCCAGAAATTCACAAACAATAAACCACCTAAAAAGATTGTTTACGTTCCGGGCAAGCTGGTGAATATTGTGGTTTAGAAAATAATCTATCTCGATTTGTCTTTTATTATTGTAAAAAGTTAGTATCATTATCTAATTTACGTACAAGCTCTTGAGATTGTCCAATAAAAAAGGTATAATGGTACGTAAGTTTTATGACAACCTAAAAGAGGAGAATAAATTATGGCACAACCTAAGAAACAGAGTAGTCCACGTAAAACTGGTCTTCGTCGCAGCCACTTGGTATTAAAATTGGCACGTCGTGTTAACGCAACTTCACCAGTTAAGGTGAAGACGACCAAGCGTGAAACTGGTAAAACAACAAAATAATAATTACGAACAGGACGCTTAATAATGGCATCAAACCGTCATTTGGGACGAATTGTCGCACTGCAAACACTTTATGAACATGAATTTCGCAAAGAGGTTGGTGATAGCGATGTTGACTATAAGACTATTTTAAAGCGTAATTTGGCTGAATATAAATCATCGGTTGACGATATTGAATTTATCGATAATTTGATTAGCGGCGTACTTTCGACGCAGAGTCAATTGGACGAGAAATTGCAACCATTGGCGCCAGAATGGCCTATTAGTCAGTTGCCGCGAATTGATCGGGCGGTACTTAGAATTGGTTTATATGAATTGCTATATTGTGCAGATACCGTTCCGCCAAAAGTGGTGATTAACGAAGCGGTAGAATTAGCGAAAGCGTTCGGTTCGGATAACTCGGGTAAGTTTGTGAATGGCGTGCTTGGCACGGCACTCCGTACTCTCGTGGAGGAGTCCGACAGTGAGAACAAGCAACTTTGATAAGATAAAAAAATATTTTGGTGGCAGCAAGAAACCATTGATTCAGGAAATTGTACGCGAGCCAACTGCTGGTGGTGTGATTTTTCGTCGTAATAAAAAGGGCGAGGCAGAGTTTTTGCTATATCAAGACGCTCGCGACCGCTGGACAATTCCGAAAGGGCATATTGAGCCGGGTGAAACAGCTCAAGTGACGGCTCGTAGGGAAATTGGTGAGGAAACTGGACTGAAGAAAATTGAACTGCACGGCTGGCTGGGCAAGGTGAATTTTCGTTATCGTCGAATCGATAAATTGGTATTGATGACAACGCAAGTTTATCTAGTTAAGGCGCTGGATCCTAACGAGAAACTCCAAAAGGAAGAGTGGATGAATGGTCTTAAATGGTTTAGTTTTCATGAGGCGTTGGATGAAGTTGAATATGAAGATATTGGCAAGCTGATTCTTTTGGCGATGAAACGAATTAGACAGGAGAACTTATAAATGAACGGAATGAATACTGCGCCATATCAAGATTTTGCGCGCGAAAAATTAGGTTTTGAATTTACGAATTTGGATTTGCTGATTACAGCTTTGACTCACCGTAGCTATGTGAATGAGCATCGAAAATCCGTTCATCATCACAATGAGCGCTTGGAATTTTTAGGTGATGCGGTTTTGGAATTGGCGGTAACAGAATATTTGTTTACGCATTTTTCTGAGCCAGAGGGAATTTTGACTGCTTGGCGGGCAGCTTTGGTGCGAACGGAAAGTATTGGCGATGCTGGTGATAAGCTGGGCTATGGTCCGCTGATTCGTATGTCAAAGGGCGAGAAGAACGGCTCGGAGCGAGCGCATTTACAGATTTTAGCTAATGCGTTTGAGGCGGTAATCGGCGCAATTTATTTGGAGCGTGGCTTTGACGATGCTCGCGATTTTATTCACAAGCATATAATTGTTAAGTTGGACGGAATTTTGGAGTCTGGCAGTTGGCGTGATCCGAAGTCATATTTGCAGGAGATTTCTCAGCGAGTTGACAATCAAACGCCGGTATATAAAGTCTTGAGCGAAGAGGGTCCAGACCACGACAAAGTCTTTACTCTTGGGGTTTTTGTTGGCGATAATATGATGGGGCGAGGCATTGGTCCATCTAAGCAAGTTGCTCAACAGCAGGCTGCTCGTGCTGCAATTGCTAAATATAAAGAATCTGGCGAGAAATAATTAAAGTTTGCACGGCGTAAACTGCTCGTGTATAATGAGAATACAGTTTAATTCCAGGAGGAGGGGCAGAATGTCAACAATAGATCAGCAGTTTGTAGAATATACTGTAAAGGCGTTGGTTGGACATCCAGAAGATGTCGTAGTAGACCGAACAATTGATGAAAAAGGCGTTTTACTAACATTGACAGTTAATCCGGCAGATTTGGGTCGAGTCATTGGTAAGCGCGGCAGTACGGCACAGAGCTTGCGTACACTTCTGCGAGCTTTGGGCGCAAAGAATGACGCTCGATATAACTTGAAGATCGTTAACAATGATGGTTTTTCTGGCGCACGCGAAGAAAATGATTATAACGGTGATGCTTCTGTGGATAACTCAACAGATGAAGCTGTGGAAAATGAATCATCTTACGCAGAAAACACCAGAAAAGAGCTTGCAGAACTCGACGATCTTGATATATAATTAAAACCAGTTCAAGCACAGACATTATGCGAGAACAGCTCTATGCGAGACAATGGGAAACCATTGAGAGCCTTATTTGTGCTAAAAAACCGTCCTTATTGGGGCGGTTTTTTGGTGGGGAATAATTTCTGCAAAAAGACATGAAAATAGCCCGCCGAGTCTCAAGTTGAGACTTGGTGTCTCAACGAGCTATTTTCTCAGCGGGCGTTAGAAAACCCTTTTAATCGACCAATGTCCTCCGTCCCAGAACAGGACGTAGGGTTCGTCTAGCTTGGCGATTATCTCGAAAGCGCTTGCAAGGCGCTTAGATTCGGTTACCTGTTCTACAACAGGCCAGATCTCGACTCCTATTCCGGTTTTGGCGGGTTTCCCCTTACTCCATGACCGTGGTACTACCTTGAGCACCATGGTGTCTCCGGCGTAGACTGCGAAGCCGGTAACTTCATCGAAATCAGACTTCAGAGTTTCAATTCGGTTAATATCTCCGGAGTCGGAGTAGGGGGTGAGATGTTCCCGTACTAAGTCCTCGATGTGATTTTTGTAACCACGACGAGGTATGGTGTACGCGTTTATTTCCAGAGTGTGCTCCTCCATTTTGATGGAGAGATTAGAACCTTCCGCGGACCAGTTAGTGTTTTTCTCGGTGATACAAGACATGACGTCTCTCTCTTCCTCTAAGGGCTACTTCTACTCGGTTGAGTAGAAGTTAATATATACATATCATACCTGGACAAAAAAGTCAACACTTGCTACACTGTAACAGATGAGAAAATTTCAAGTTATTACGCTTTTCCCAGAAATGACAACGGGAGTTTTTAATAATTCCATGATGTGGAAGGCTCAGAAAGACGGTATCGTGGAGCTTACGACGGTGAATTTGCGGGAGTTTGGTTTGGGGCCGCGGCGTCAGGTGGATGACACGCCGTATGGCGGTGGTGACGGAATGCTTCTTATGATTGAGCCGTTATGGAAAGCGGTGGAATTTGCGAAATCTCAGGATGAAACGGCAAAGGTTGTGCTAATGAGTCCGCGCGGTCAACGCTGGAAGCAGGCCAAAGCCCAGAAAGAAGCCGATGATGACAGGGGTGTGATATTTATTTGCGGGCGATACGAGGGTGTTGATGAGCGAATTTTAGAACTAGTTGATGAGCAATGGAGTATTGGCGATTTTGTGCTGACGGGCGGAGAGCTGGCGGCGATGATGATGATTGATTCTATTGTTAGGTTGATTCCTGGAGTTTTGGGCGGCGAAAAGTCTGCGGAAATTGAAAGTTTTTCAGATGGAGAAACGTTGGAATTTCCACAATATACACGACCCGAGGAGTTTAAGGGTTTACGTGTGCCGGATGTTTTACTGAGCGGACATCACGGAAAAATTGCCGAGTGGCGCGCTGAACAGTCGCGGATATTGACCAATAAAAATACCCCATAGAGACGGGGTATTTTAAGTTGTGGTGGATTTGTCGTAGAGCGAAAGATACTGTTTTATGGTGTTTATTTTTGTAACGTTCGCTGATTTAACTTTATGACGTTTTTGTAAAAAGTGCAAGTGCTTTCGTAAAAAATACAACAAGCTTGAGCTTTTTTGACACGCAAGCTATACTGAAATTATGTCTAGAAAAGTGAATAAAATTGTTAAATTGATTATAGGACTATTAATAATGGTGCCATTGTTATGTCAATTATTTACGTTTGAGAAGTTTTCTGCGACTCTTACTTCTACGGGGGTTCCGTCATCTTTAAGTCTTCCGATTGCGATAATATTGGTTATTGTTGAGCTCACGTCGTTGCCGTTTTTAATTGATATGAATATGCCAAAAAGAATTACTCTGACGAGCAGAATGGCTGGTTTTTTGAGTTTGGGGATTATGACGGCAATTGGTTTTTTGGCGTTTGCGAATGGTCATGCGGCGGTGATGTTTGGTGCAACGATAAAGAATGTGAATAATGTGACTGCGATTTTTCTGATATTCGTAATGTGGGTTTTGTTGATCTGTGCAAATTTATCGACGAAAAAAACAGCCAAATAATTGGCTGCTAAATTTCAAACTTGGCTGGGATGGAGGGATTCGAACCCCCGAATGGCGGGACCAGAACCCGCTGCCTTACCACTTGGCGACATCCCAACGGCAAACATAATTGTACTATAGAAAAATGATTTCCGCAAGCGTTTACTGACCAGCGTTGACGCGATATACTTATAGTATGAACTTGCAATGGATTGTGAAGCTAATTGCTGACGGACTAGTAGTACCGGTCGTGCTAATTGGTGCGTACGCGCTGATAAAATTGGTTCCAAATAAAGAGAAGTATCAAGTTTATAGCCAGGTGCTGATGGCTGGCTTGACTGCTTACGTGGCGGCAAAAATTATCGGGTCAATTTATCAACCAGATCAGATGCGCCCGTTCGAGATTCTGGGCGTATCTGCCGGCGCGTCATTCCTTAATAATCCGGGTTTTCCGTCCGATCACGCGCTATTTACAATGGCAATTACTTTGGCGGTATTTTTCGGAGCAAAGAGTTGGCGGCTGGCTGTTGTTTGTTTGGTTATGACAATCTTAATATGTGTCGGTCGGGTTATTGCATTGGTACATACGCCATTTGACGTTGTTGGCGGATTATTGATTGCCTGCGTAGGGATTGTTTGGTATAAACCGATGAATCTCCTGAAAAAGCATAATATTTAAGCATATACATTTGCAATATTGACAAGTTTACGTTACAATTTACGTATGAAATTATTGTCAGCTATTTTCCGTGAAGAAATATCAGATTACACATATCCATTTTCAAGGCGAGTTTTCTTGAGGATTTTGGCGATTTTAGTTGCTAGTGGCGTGGCTATCTGGTTGCTAGCGCTTGCGTTTGATAAATTTATGATTACACCTGTATTTTGCGCGAACGCTGAGCATATTTCTATTTGCGCAAACAGCACGAGCATCGCATCTTACGTTGCGCTGGTTTTGGCGGGAATTATGCTGGTGCCGGTGTTGGCGGTATTTGGTATCAAGCGACCTTTGCTAGTAGTAATCGCGGCAACTGTGTCGTTGTGGGGTGCTACATTATGGGCTGGCGGATCTTGGATTTTGTCATTACTATGGGTAGTTTTGGCGACAGTTTTGGTATACTTGTCGTTAATCTGGTTGAATAGAATTCGTGGCAACGGTGCAGCAATTTTATTTATGACTTTATTTGCGATCTTAGCACGAGTTGTCTTGGCGCTATAATCACTGTACACTAAGTGTATGGAAATCATTATCATTATTCTCTTAATTGTTATTACTATTGGTTTGGGTGCGACTTTATTTGTCTTGCAATCAAAAATCAGTGAGCTAAAAAATCAATCATCGGTCGAGCTAATTAAGACTGATGTTGTGGAATTGGGGCGGACGATTGCGAAACTGAATGAATCCGTCAGTGATAAGTTGGAGCGAAGTAACGCGCAAGTTCAGACTTCCGTGCAGAAACAATTGTCAGAGAGCGCGAAGTTGGTGGCTGATGTGACGCGGCGATTGGCAAAATTGGATGAGACCAATAAGCGCGTGGTTGATGTGGCGACCGATCTTAAAACCTTGCAAAACGTGTTGCAAAATCCAAAGCAGCGTGGCGTTTTTGGGGAGTTTTATCTGGAGAGTGTGTTGGATAACGTTTTGCCAGCCAAGCAATATCAAATGCAATATCGCTTCAAGGACGGTGAAATTGTTGACGCGGTTATTTTTTTGGACAAGGGTCAAATATTGCCGGTGGACAGTAAGTTTTCTTTGGAGAATTACAATCGGATGATTAACGCCGAGACAAAATCTGAGCGTGAAATGTGGCTAAATAAAGTGAAGGCTGACCTTAAGGGACGAATCGACGAAACTAGTAAATACATTCGTCCGCGCGAAAACACCATGGACTTTGCTTTTATGTTTATTCCTAGCGAATCTTTGTATTACGATCTTCTGATTAACAATGTTGGTCAGGGCGGTTCGAGTCGCGATTTGATTGAATATGCGTTCCGAGATAAGCGGGTTATTATTGTGAGTCCGACGAGTTTTCTCGCGTACCTGCAGACTGTTCTTCAGGGGCTTCGTAGTTTGCAGATTGAAGAGCAGGCCAAAGATATTCAAGTTCGAGTTGGTCAATTGGGCGTTCACATTAAAAAGTTTGACGAGTTGATGACGAAAATGGGCAAGAGTTTAAGCACGACCGTTGGTCATTATAACAATACGTATAAGGAACTAGGGAAGATTGATAAGGATGTCGTGCGAATTTCTGGTGGCGATAATCAAGCTCAGCCGGAGCTGATTGATCGACCAACTCAAGAAGATTGACATAAAAAATACCCCGCCGATTAAGCGGGATATTTTATTGTGAAGTTATAATCTATTCTTCGTCTTTGTTTCGGTAATTGACGAGTAGAAATAGGTTACCGCCTAATGCTGCGCCGATTAGGGTAGCGGCAATTACTTCCAGGCTAAAGCGTGAATAACTCTTTTCACCTTCAGCTGGCAATACTCCGTTGCTACGTAGTTGAGAGTCGGTTTTCTCTGTAACAGCCAAAGAAACTGCTGGGTTCAAAGTTGCGCCTGAGATGTAGATCTCGCGTGGGTAAGTGCGGCCGTTTTTCTCAGTTTGAGTAGTACTTTGATCTTTTTGGATTTTTGCAATAGCAGTACTTTTAATGTACGAAGAGATTGAGCCAGATACGACAAGACCAATCATCAATGCCAAGCCAATTCCAAAAGCTTGACCAGCTGCTTTGATTTCTTTGCGCTGCAAAACTGCGGCGACGCCAAATACAAATACAGCGGTACCGACTAATTCCATCGCGAAGATGTTCCAAGAGAACGCAGTGAATTGGTCAAAGCTTAGGGCAAATCCGCCGTTTGTTAATGAACCAACAAGCACAATAGCAGCCATTGCACCGAGGAATTGAGCTCCCCAGTAAAATGGAACAAGTACGGTCTTTAGCTTACGCATTGTCCATAGACCAAATGTGACAGCTGGGTTTACGTGTGCGCCAGAAATGTTGCCGATAACTGCAACAATGAACATCAATGCAAAACCGACGTACATCGATGACAAAATGTCTGATGCGAATAATGCGGCAAGCGTCAAAATGAACGTGCCGATAACTTCCGCAATGACAATGTTAATTAAGTTGTTTGGTAATTTAGAATCTAGTTCGACACGCTTGCTTTTAGCGGTAGATTCAGTAACGACGTACTTGACGGTCGTTTTGGTTTCAGTTTTAGCGGCAGCAGTTTTCTTTTCTGCGGCTTTAACTGGGGCTTTCTTTGAAGTTTTCTTCGTAGCCATATTCCCTCCTTAAAGTAATATCACGACTATTATAACATAATTTGCTATACTGTAGTTATGGGATTATTTGTAAATCAACAAGATCAGCGCAGTGAATTGCAAGAGCGAATTGCGGCGGAATTAAGAGAGAAGGCGAAGGCTTCGAGTTTGCAAGAAAAGGCAACTATGGACGGCGTCGACGACATAAGATATTTGGAAGGCACGAAACAGACAACGACTTTGGCATGGGCGTGGATTTTAATTGCTATTATGGCTGGTGCGGTGATTGTAATGTTTTTAATGCAAGGACGATAAAATGGTTGATTTAGACGAATTGAGAAGAGAAATAGTTTTGGCGGTTTCGCAATCTAAATCTCCGCGTGAGTTTTTACGTGATCGACGACTTAGGGAATTGTATGATCAAATCAAGTCATTGCCGCCAGTTGAGCGTGGTCCGTTCGGCAAGCAGATTAACGAGTTGAAGCAGGCGATTGAGCAGGCTATTGCTGCGCGACTGGAAGAGCTGGAAAAAGTTGACTTGAAACCGATTGACATTACGGCGCCGATGGATGTGAATTCGCCCAAACCTAAACTTTTGCCGAGCGAACAAGGCACGATTCATCCGCTGAGCGCTGAAATTGAGCGCATTTCTGAGATCTTTAATCGCATGGGTTTTGTCACGGAAGAGTCCAGGGAGATTGACGATCAATTCCATATGTTCGAGAGCCTGAATTTTCCAAAAGGTCATCCAGCGCGCGACGATTACGACACGTTTATGACCGAAGAGACTGATTCTAATGGCGATCGTTTGATTGCGCCGGCGCATACGTCGACTATGCAAAATCGTGTGTTGATGAAATATCGCGACAATTTGGAAAAAGGCGAGGCTATTGCCGCTATCGTTCCTGATCGCGTTTTTCGCAACGAAGATTTGGACGCGCGCCACGAGCATACGTTTTATCAAGTTGAGGGTGTGTACGTTTCGCGTCGGGTTAATGTTGGCAATTTGATTGCTACGTTGCAAGAATTTTTGCAGGAATATTACGGCAAGAAACTTGACGTTCGCGTTAATCCATTTTATTTTCCGTTCACCGAGCCGAGCTTTGAGTTTGCGTTAAGTTGTCCGTTTTGTGAAGGAAAAAATCCTGATTGTAAAGTATGCTCTGGTGAAGGTTGGATTGAGCTATTGGGCTGCGGAATGATTCATCCGAATGTCCTTCGGGCGGCGCAAATTGACCCGAATGAATATACGGGATTTGCTTTTGGTTGTGGAATCGACCGCTTGGTTATGATGAAGTATGGAATCGAAGATGTCCGTCATTTTGAAAGTGGCAAATTGGACTTTTTGGAACAATTTTAAGCAATATGAAACTTCGACAGATTAAGGATTTTTTGTGTAAGAATCGCCTTCAGGCACTCTGTATTCTTAATGGTGTCGTTTTGGCTGTGGGTTTGGTTGTGGCGATGCTGCTTTCTGATGATACTCGGTGGACGAACTGGAGCTTGAGTAGATTGGGCGAAACTACCTCGAATCGTTTGTCCGCATTTTCGTTCAATTCGGGAGTATTTTTATCTGGTTTGATTATGGCGACGATTGGGGTTTTTATGAATCGTGGTTATCTTAAACTTGGTCAAATTCGCTCTGCTCGGATATCTGGCTGGATACTTTCACTGTTTGCGATTTGTATGATAGGGGTGGCGCTTTGCCCGAACGATACAATGCACGCGGCGCATTTTGTTTTCTCGCGCGGCATCGTGATATTGATGGTGCTTTTGATGTCTCTTTTACCATCGAGTTTGAGCTATTTAACTCATCGCGAGCGAATCTCATCTTTCAGCTTTCCGATTTTTGCGGCAATTATAGCGGCACAAGGTTACGCGATGGGCAAGTTTTGGTTTGTGATAGTAGAAGTTTTATTGGGGATTTTTGCGACGATATGGCTAGTTCTGGTTTGTCGTCGAACGGAGCTTAAATTGTCCGACCTGAAAACTTCATAAAATGCTATAATTACTTCAAAAGGAGTAATTATGAATCACACAATTTTTGACGACATCGTAACAGGTAACATGAAATCTTGGAAGGTCTGGGAGGATGAGAAGTTTTTGGCGTTTTTGACGCCATTTCCAAATACGCCGGGCTTTACCGTGGTGATTCCGAAGCATAATCCGGGCGATTACGTATTTTCTTTGGACGATAATTTATATTCCGAAATGATGCTGGCGGTG